>WJIW01000461.1 GCA_014730065.1 Armatimonadia bacterium
CCGAAGGTGGGAGTCGAACCCACACGCCCCTCGCGGGGCAACGGATTTTGAGTCCGCCGCGTCTGCCGATTCCGCCACTTCGGCTCACTGAGCGCCCGGCGAGAATCAGCGCCAGGCTTGTGCTAGTATGCGGCGAACTATAGCACCGGCAAGGCGGCTCGGTCAACGGCAGTCAAGCCGGTCCGGGGCCACATGAGCCTGGAGAGAAGGGGGGCCGCAATTGGCGGCGCTGGAGCCCTTGGCGCGCGGCCATGAGGCCAGCGGCAGCGGCATTGAAGCCTACCTTCTAGACGCTAACCCGGCGCCGGCGTATGCCCAGGATGCCGCGGGCACCATCAGAGCAGCCAATCCCCCTCTGGCGGTTCTCATTGGGAAGGATCGCGGCGACCTCGTGGGCCGGAAGGTCGGCGATGTGTTCGGGCCCTCGGTCGGCGAGGCGCTGGCCGAGCAGGACGCCGAGGTCATCGACACCCGGGGGCATTGCGCTCGGGAGCACGTGATCGCCGCCAGCGACGGGCCTCGCAGCGTCAAGGTCCACAAGATGCCCATCCACGATGCCCAAGGTGGGCTGGTGGCTATCGTCACCGAGCTTCGGGTTGCGGAGACTCCCGATGACTTCGAGCCGCCCGCGGTCCCAACGGGCCTCGCCGACCTGCCCTTCCTGACCGATTTCGACCGGAGCCTCCTGGCACACCATCGGGACGGCATCGCCATCATCGCCAACGGTCGGCCGGTATTCGTGAACGAGACCATCTCTCGCTGGCTCGGACGCTCGCCGGACGATCTGCTAGGCCAGCCCCCGTCGGCCTTCCTCGCTCCCGAGGACCTGGGTCTGGCCAGGGATCGGGCCCTGCTCTCCCGGCACGGACAGAGCCTGGGGCCCGCGGAGTACAGTCTCCTAGCCGCCGACGGTAGCCGGGTGCCCGTGGAGGTGGTCTCCACCCACTATCGCCGGGGCGAGGACCTGATCATCGTGGCGGTGGCCCGGCGCCTGCGCGAGCGCACCGCGGGCGCGGAAGTCCAGCGCTACCACCTCCGGTACCTGGAGGCCATGGACCGGCTGACTCGAGCGGCCTCCAGCGGCGATGAGTTCGAGGACCTGAGCGCCGATCTCCTGGACGAGCTTCTCCATACCTTCGACTGCGACCGGGTGGTGCTGCTAACGCCCTGCAACCCGGCGGCGGGCTCCTACAGGGTGCCCATGTGTCGGTACCGAGAGGGCTTCCCGCCCCCCTTCGAACCGGGCGAGATCCGTCCCCTTTCCGACGCTGTGCGCAACTCCATGAGGCGGGTGCTGGACTCCGACACGCCCATCGTCGCCTCGATGGACGATCAACAGATGACCTCCGGAGCCGAGGCGGAGCTGGACCAGTGGCAGGTCCGCACCCTCCTCGCATGCAGCCTCCATCCGGCCCACGGCTCGCCCTCGCTGCTGGGACTCCATCGCTGTAGGGAGGCCCGGCCATGGGCGCCCGAGGACATCGACCTCCTGAGGGATCTGACGCCCCGGATGGCCGATCTGATCGGGACCTGCTTCCTGCTCGACGAGCTGAGGGAGTCGGAGCGGATGCTCCAGCAAGCCGTGGTTGACCTCGGCCGCTCCAACGCCGAGCTGGAGCGGTTCGCCCACGTCGCCTCCCACGACCTCAAGGAGCCCCTGCGGGCCGTGGCCAACTCCGTCCAGCTTCTCCGTCGCCGCTTCGTCGACTCCACGGATCCCGAGGCCATCCGCCTGGCCCAGCACGCCGTCGACGGCGCTTTCCGTATGGCCGAGATGATCAACGGGCTGCTGGCCTACTCTCGGGCGGGCACCCAGCCCCTCACCCTGGGCCCCGTCGATCTGGGGGGCGCCCTGGAGCATGTGCTTCAGGACCTCCAGCCCCTCATCGACGAGACCGAGGCGAACGTCGTCGTCGGCGACATGCCCGTCGTTCGCGGTGAGGAGCGGCTGCTCGAGCAGCTCCTGCAGAACCTACTCAGCAATGCGCTGAAGTTCAGGGGCGAGGAGCCGCCGGTGGTCCGTGTCTCGGCCCGCCGAGAGGCCGATGCCTGGGTCGTCACCGTGGAGGACAACGGCATGGGCTTCGGGGCCGACGACGCGTCCAGAATCTTCGATATCTTCGAGACTCTGGGATCGGGACGCGACGCCAGCGGCACGGGCCTCGGGCTCGCCCTGTGTCAACGGATCGTGCAGCGGTTGGGAGGCTCCATCTGGGCCTGGTCGGAGCCCGGGAGCGGGGCAGCCTTCCACTTCTCGCTGCCGCCGGCCAAGACTTAGTCTTCCCCGTGGGCGCGGCATGGGGCAACCGCGCCCACGAGGGCGGGAGTTACCGCTGGAACCGATCCAGTAGTCCCGGAAGCTCGGGGAAGGGGTTGTGGGGCGGGATCTGGTACCAGTAGGCCACCGAGCTGATGTCGTCGGTGAGGGGCTCGTACTTGGCATCGGGCCACCAGCCCAGGGCCTGGACCGTGGCCTTAAGCTCCTCGTCGAACCGTACGGGATCCATGATGTGCCAGCGGTAGAGGCCGTGCTTCGGGACGTTCACATCGTCCTTCTGCCATAGGGGGTAACCGAGGAACGGCGCGGTGTAGGTGTCTCCGAAGCACCAGGCGCCGCCGAAGTAGTCCTCGGTTCCGGTGCCGCACCAGGTGGGGTGCTCCTTGTCGCCATCGATGTAGAACTTGACCTCACCCTCACCCCACCAGCCGTCGGAGAACTGGCACCACATCAGGTACGTGCCCACGTACTGGCCCTTGCCCTGGATGCCGTCCACGATGACGTGCTCGGGGTACTCCCGGGTCGTGACCGACCGGCGCCACTGGGCGTGGAAGTAGGCCGCCTCCTGGGGCACCTCGGTCAGGCAGTAGTCAATCTGATAGAAGAAGCCGTGGATCTGCTCCCAGCGCTGGTTCTCGATGGTGATCTTCGCGCCCTTGCGAAACGGCATTGGCCAGTAGGAGTTGAACCCGCCCGAAGGATTGACGTTGATGGGCAGCGAGACGACATTCACCCGCTGGGCGTTGCCGTTGCAGAAGAAGTCGCCCAGGGGCACCTCCACGGCCGGGTGCTCACTGCCATCCCAGTACATCCGGAGGATACAGTCGCGGTAGGCCTTGGGGTCAACGGTGATCCAGATATGCTGGATGATGCCCGGTCCGTCGATCTCGGCCAGGGTCGTGGTCGACTCGGGCTCCAGAGTGATGCACGGACGGACCTTCCAGCCCTTGCCCAAGTGACCCGCCGGCCCCTCGCCCGGCTTGGGTACCTCCTGGGCGCCGGCGCCTTTCTCGCCCTTGGGGTTCTCGGCGGAGATAGAGCGGCTTACGCCGTCGACTAGGAAGGGAACGCTCGATAGGTTGAAGTTGAGCGGCGAGTGCATGGATGTATCTTCCTTTGCTGGAGTGTGGACCGACGGAGCCTGTGGTTCCCTGGCCGCCGAACCGGGACCTTCGAAGTTAGGCGCCTTGCCGCGCGCCTTTCAGGATCGTCTCCATGGACAGCTCGGTGAGGGCGGCTCCGTCGGCCGCCGTAGATTCCAGTACGTGGCCCTCGGGGGCGGTGCGGACGGTCATGCCGCGGGTGTAGCGGCCCTGCAGCTCGACCCGGATCGTCGATGGGCGCGTCTCCACCAGGGAACCGTCGGTGAGCCATAGCAGTGGGACCAGGTCGTACAGCACGGGCCCGGGCTTGTGCCCCCTGTGGGGCGCCCATAGCCGGGTGCACTCCAGGAGGGCGCGGGCCGTGGGGGTGTCTTCGGCGCCCAGCCGGCGCTCGGCCTCGTCCATCGTGAGCACGAGCTGGCGGGTGACGTCGTACGTCCCCATGAAGACGGTGATCCCGCAGGAGTAGACGTAGTCGGCGGCCTCGGGATCGCACATCACGTTGTGCTCGGGCATCTGCCGGTTCGGCTCCCCGCTCATCAGGGCGATGCACCGGATCATGGACCGCTGTTTCTCCGTCGCCTTGCTGATGGCGTCGGCCAGGTTGCTACAGGCCCCGATGCTCACCAGGGCGATGGGCTCCTCGGTCCGGTCGAGCTGGTCCAGGATCACCTCCACGGCCCGGGGGTACTGGGCCATCATCTCGGGATCACCCTCACCCACCCATTGCAGATGGGTGCCCAGATCGCCCGTATCGGGCTGATTCTGTCCGATCACCGCTCGCCCCACGGACAGGTCGATACCCCAGCCGATGGGCAGGTCGGTTACGCCGGCCAGCCGCAGCGCCTTGCCCACGAAGCGAGCCTTGCGCAGGGAGCTGCTGTGAACGGTGGTGACCGCCCTGAGGTCGAGGCCGGGATGGAACAGTGCCAGGTACAGGGCGTACATGTCATCGATGTCGTCGCCTATGTCGGTATCCAGGATGATCGGCACGGGATCGCCGGGCATGGGAGCACATCCTCTCGAGGCATAGGGGTGCACCCTCGACGGGGGCGAGACCTCCCTTCCGACTTCATACATCCCACGTAGGCCATGGGGTGCCTGGTGGGGAACAGGGACGCCTCAGCAGAGTACAGTGGAGGTGCTTCATGCCCAGCCGTCTCACCACGGGAGCGGCCCTGCTCGGCGCGGCCTTGGGCTCTCTCATCCATGCCAGCGCGGCCCAGCCCCTGCACCAGGTCTACCGATCGGGCGCAGAGCGCATCCCCGACGCCCGCCACAGCGACATCCGCCACCTGGACCGGGTGTACTCCATGCCCGAGTATGCCCATCCCGCCGCCTGGCATGAGCGGGCCGAGTGGCTTCGCGCCCACGTGCGGGCGTCGGCGGGGCTTCTCCCTTGGCCCGAGGACCGTCCCGCCGTGGCGGCCCAGGTCTTCGACCGTTTCGTGGGCGATGGCTTCTCGGTGGAGAAGGTGTACTTCGAGAGCCGGCCCGGCCTCTACGTAACCGGCAATCTATATCGTCCCACCGAGGGCGACGGTCCCTTCCCGGCCGTGGCTTGCCCCCACGGCCACTGGCCGCACGGCCGGCTGCACGACGACCAGCGGGGCTCGGTGCCCGGCCGGTGTATCGGGATGGCCCGGCGCGGGATGGTGGCCCTCTCGTACGACATGATCGGCTATGTGGATGCCGACCAGATGGACCACCGGTGGTCCGATCCCCGGCTCGACCTCTGGGGGATCAGTGTGGGTGGGCTCCAGACCCTCAATGGCGTCAGGGTCCTGGACTTCCTGGCCGCGCTGCCCGACGTGGACCCCAGCCGGCTGGCCGTCACGGGCGCCAGCGGCGGGGGCACCCA
>WJIW01000462.1 GCA_014730065.1 Armatimonadia bacterium
ATCAACATCCTGAACGGGTTCCACGCCCTGTACCCCCTGGTGCCTCAGATACCCATTCGCTGGGACGCCACGCCCGGCTTCGACATTAGCGCCATGCTCATCGACCGGCCTTGGTCGGCGGCCCACTCCGTTCGCATGTCCTTCTACCCTTTCATCATCGGGCTGGGTCTGCTGCTGCCGACGGAGCTGGCCTTTAGCTGCTGGTTCTTCTTCGTTCTCTCCAGAGTCCAGATGGTGGGAGTCGACTGGCTCGGCCTGAACATCACGCCCCAGTTCCCCTACCTACACGAGCAGGCGTATGGCGCTTACATCGGCTTGGCGGTGTTCTACCTCTGGATGAGCCGCCGGGAGCTGGGCCGGGTGTGGGCCGCCCTCCGCGGCCGGGCAGAGACGCGCGAAGAGTCGCTGCCCTACCGAGCGGCCGTGGGCTTGTTCGTTGCGTGTGTGGTCTTCGTGCTGGGAGCGCTGATCCGCCACGGCATGTCGTGGTGGGTGGCCCTGCTGTTCGTGATGGCGTACTACATGGCCGCATATCTCATCGGCCGGATTCGGGCCGAGGTGGGCATCCCGGTCCACGAGTTCGACTTCATGAGCCCCCTCTTGATGATGGGCAACGTGCTCGGGCCCAAACTGGTCGGGAAGCAGTCCTTGGCCGTGATGGCGATGCACACGGGCTACTCCCGGGGCTTTCGGAACATCCCCTTCCCCCACCAGTGCGAGGCATTCAAGATGGCCGAGCGAACGGGGGGCGGGCTGCGGCGACTGGCCATCGCCATGGGCATCGTGGTCATCGTGGGCTTCGCCTTCTCCCTGCCCGCCACGCTGCAGATCTTCTACGCCAACGGAGTGGGAGCCAAGATGCAGGGCTATGCCCGCCACGGGTGCGCCGAGCCCTACAACTACATCGTGGGGTGGTTCGAGAACCCGAGGGGGTTCAACGCCGGCCGGGCCCAGGCCATCCTCATCGGGGTTCTCGCCACCCTCGCTCTGCTGGCCGTTCGGGTGCGGACGGTAGGGTTCCCCTTCCATCCCGTGGGCATGGCGGTGGGCGTCTCCTGGTACATGACCTTCATGTGGTTCCCCTTCCTGATCGCTTGGGTCGTGAAGGTCCTCGTGGCTCGGTACGGGGGCAGCACGGGCCTGAGGCGACTCACCTTCGCCGCCTTCGGACTGATCCTGGGCGATGTGCTGACAGGTGGCTTCTGGCTGATCTACGGCTTCGCTCGCGACCTACCGACCTATGCCTTCTGGCACTAGGACGCGGCGACCCGAACAACCGACCATGGAGGGGTGCCCCGATGAACCCAGCGCCCAACGTCCTCTGTGCCTGCATGCTCACCCCCCTAGCGATGGGAGCCGCCCAGGCCGCGCCTGCGGGGACCATCGTCGACAAGACCCTGGTGGTGTGGGCCTCACCCTCCACCCTCGATCAGGCGGGCGGGAGCGCCCTCACCCTCGACGACATGGCCTCTCGCTTCGATGGGATCGTGTTCGGGGAGCTCAGGCCCAGCACGTGGATGGCGGGAAGCGACCTTCACCGGCGGACCCAGACCGACCAGACCGAGTACCCCGTGGAGGCCGATGCCGCCCTGGTCCAGATCGCCATCGCGTATCGAGGCAGCCAGGTGAGCCTGTACCGGAACGGGGAGCTGGTCGCCGAGTACACCTTCGAAGGCGAGCCCCAGGCCTTCGGGCCCGGTAGCGTGGTGATGATCGGCAAGCGCCATGTCGACACGACCGATGCAAGGGCCTTCGCGGGGGCCATCGACGATGCCCGGATCTACGACACCGCGCTCGATGCCGACACCATCGCTTCGCTCCGGCCCAACGAGCCCGTCGATGCCTTGACCGGTCCCCGGCCGTGGGCTTGGTGGAGCTTCGAGGACGGCATCGCGGGCGATGGCATGGGCACCTTCGACAGCACGCTCCTCATTGGAGGCGCGCGTATCCAAGGCGGGCAGCTCATCCTCGACGGGGACACGGGCACGATGGTTGCCCTGCCCCGGGGGCTGGCGGCCCGGTGGCTCGCCGACCAGTCCCGGGCGGCCGGCATGGGAGGAATGATCGATGCATCCCGCGACTTCCGGCTACAGCTTCTGGAGGATCCTCACCGACCCGCGTACCACTTCGCCGCCCCCGAGGGCTACTGCTTTCCCTTCGACCCGAACGGCGCCATCTTCTGGAACGGTCGGTACCACCTCTGCTACATCTACCAGGATGGCGGCGTCCACCACTGGGGCCACGTGTCGAGCACCGACCTGCTCCACTGGCGCCATCACCCGCCCGCGCTCACCGTTGCTCCCGGCGACCCCGATAGGGGCATCTTCAGCGGCAACTGCTTCATCAACAAGGATGGCCAAGCCACGATCCTCTATCACGGCCTGGAGGTGGGTAACTGCATCGCAACCAGCAGCGACACGCAGCTCGACACATGGACCAAGCTGTCCAGCAACCCCATCGTACCTCACCCGCCGGCGGACGCGCCGTTCTCCTCGTGGGACCCCCATGGCTGGCTGGAGGGGGACACCTACTACGCCATCTTCGGGGGCACCCGGGCCAGCATCTTCAAGGCCCGCACGCTGGACGACTGGGAGTACGTGGGCGACCTGCTGGCACACACTGTCGAGGGCGTGGACCTGCGTGAGGACATCTCCTGTGCCGACTTCTTCCGCCTGGGCGACAAGCACGTGCTCGTCTGCATCAGTCATCGGCTGGGCTGCCGATACTTCACCGGCGAGTGGCGCGACGAACAGTTCTACCCCGAGGTTCACGAACGGATGAGCTGGGTCGACAACGCCTACTTCGCCCCCGAGAGTCTGGTCGATGACCGGGGCCGGCGGATCATGTGGGCGTGGATCTTCGATGGCCGCACGGAAAAGACGTACCGGAGGAGCGGATGGTCCGGCACCATGAGCCTCCCCCGGGTTCTCACCCTCAGGGACGATGGCCGCCTGGGCATGGAGCCCATCGAGGAGCTGGACCGGCTCCGGTACAACGGCGTGACCGTGGGCGACGTGGATGTGCCCTCCGATGGTCTCGTGCTCCTCGAAGATGTGCAAGGGAGCTGCATCGAGATCGACCTCGAGATGGCCTCCGATGCGCCGCGGTTCGGTCTGGAGGTCTGTCGCTCGCCCAGAGGAGAGGAGCGGACCCGCGTCTACTACGACCGGGAGGCGGGCGAGCTAGCCATCGACACCCGCGCCTCCAGTCTGGGGGAGGGTCCCAAGTCCGTCGAGGCCGGGCCCCTGGAGCTGGGGCCGGGCGAAGCTCTGGAGCTGAGGGTGTACATCGACAAGTCTGTGGTTGAGGTCTTCGCCAACGGCCGGCAGGCCGTTATGAGGAGGATCTACCCCACGCGCGCCGATAGCGTGGGAGTCGCTCTCTTCGCCGAGGGAGGAGCCGCCACAGCCCGCGGCGTCCGGTCCTGGGAGATGATGCCCTCGAACCCGTATTAGGCCGACACGCCGCCCTTGCCGCGGGCCCGGGCACTTCGCGCCAACTCCTGCGAACCTGCGTCCCACCAAAGGTGTCTGGCATACGGACGGGGCGGACAGAACGGCCGAGGAGGCGAGGAAGATGGGCGACGAGCGGACCGTAACGGGGCAGATCGGCGATCTGCTGAGGGACAGCATCTGGGGCAATCCGTGGCACCGGCTGGAGGAGGGCGCGGAGGGCCTGACCGACGAGGACCTGGAGTTCCAGCCCGTACCGGGCATGATCGGGGCATGGGGTGATCCGCGCGGCGAGCCGCAGATCCTGAAGCCGCTTAACATGCTGCAGCATGTCATCTCCGTGGCGGTGGACGATGGCGCGGGCCGGCTGGCCGACCGGACCGAGGACCCGGTGGAGGAGGAGTGGGACGGCCTGAAGGACGGCGGGATGCCGACGGCCGAGACCCTCGTGCGAGGCGTGGATGTGGCGCACCGGCTGGGCCTGGCGCGACTGGCCACCCTCACCGACGATGACCTGACCAGGCCGGACACCGCCGAGCCCCAGCTCTGGGAGGGCGCCGACCTGGGCTCCATGGCCGTCCAGATGCTCGTGCTGCACGCCTCGTGGCATTTCGGGCAGCTCGCTAAGCTCATCACGTGGCGGAAGGAGCTGGCGGAGCGGGAGGCCGTGCTGCCGAAGGCCACCATCACCTCGGTGGTGCCCGCCATGGACCGGGTGCCATGGAGCTTCCCGACGGTGCGCACCCGCCAGGAGCTGCTCGTTGAGGTGATCCGTACCGCCCACTCCGAGTGCCCATGGCACTCACTGACCCGCGTCCTCCGGGACATCACCGAGGACGAGCTTACCTGGAAGCCCTTCCAGCCCCACGCCGAGATGAGCGGCCTTCCCATCTGGCACCTGGCCTTCCACGTGGCCGCGTGCGACGTGATCTATGCCGACCAGGCCTTCGGCCGGAGACGGGACGACTGGGAATGGGCCCATGGCATCGTCGGGTTTCGTGGTCACCCGTGGTCGCCCGAGGAGTGCCTTAAGGGCATCGCGCTGGGGGCGGAGTTCCTGATGGAGCGGGTGGCCTCGGCGACGGACGAGCAGCTCGACGCCACCTATCCCATGCATCACGGCACGCCACTGACCGGCTGGCAGGTAGCGGCCACGATGGTACAGCACCGCCTGTGGCACGGCGCGCAGATCTGCATGATCAGGGAGGCGAAGGCGGCACTGGAGTAGGACGCACAAGAGCACCCGAAGGGGAATCGAGCGGGGCGACCCTCGCGGGGATTCGGTGCTGACCCCCGAGCGCGAATCGGGGGAAGCCGCCGGGGCTTGCCCTACCGTGTCGCTCCAAGGTGCGCGCTCAGGTCCGCGTCAGTCCATGCGGGTGCGAAGTCGTACGGCCCGTGGCCCGCTCCGGGGCCCGAAGTGAGGGTGATCCGCTTGCCCGAGTCCGCCTCGACGGCACGGAGCGAGCCTGCGTCGGAGTAGGCGATCCACCGGCCATCGGGCGACCAGCAGAGGGAGGCGGTGACCCTGGCGGTCACGACCCGCTCGACGATCCGGTCGGTGGGCTGGATGACGTAGACACCGTGCTTCGGCCCGTACGGGACGCGCACGGCCACCCGGCTGCCGTCGGGCGACCATGCCGGAGCGCTCAGGTGCAGGTCATCGGCGCCCTGTAGGGCGATGGGCTGGGCGGCGCCCGTGGCAACGTCCACCAGGCCCAGGCGGTCGCCCCGGGTGACCATAACCGTGTCACCACCGGGCCGCCAACCGGGCATCTGATGCTCGGGATCAGCGGTGACCCAACCATCGAAGGGGCTCTGCCATGGTCGGGCGGAGGCGTCGAGGAGGGCCAGGCCACGCCGCCCCGAGCCGAACACCGGGGCCAGAAGCTGGGTGCCATCGGGCGACCACGTGACCCACGGCCCTCGTCCCACCCGATCCATGGCCAGAAGTGTGACCTCGTCCGTGTCCGGGTCCCAGATCCGAATGCCATCGTACATGGGCCACGCCAGCCGGCGGCCTTCGGGATCGAAGGTGAGCTGGGCGGGCAGGGTGCCCTCCCACTCCCGAAACAGCGGTCCGATGGCGCCCGATTCCAGGTCCATGGCGTATAGCCCCAGGGGCGTCAGGCCTCCGCCGCCCATCCAGCCCCGCGAGAAAACCACGTAGCGGCCCGAGTCTGCGAGGGCGGCACGCTCGCGAGCTCGGGTCTCGGATACGTAGCCGAAGGCCGCCACCAAGCAGAAGGCCAGAACCGCGGCGGCCAACCTGACGGAAGGGGGTACCGGTCCGTGTTCTCCTCGCCGGGATGACGAGGCCATGTATCTCACCGCCCATCGGATGCGGGGATGCTACTCCATCGGACCGGGAAGTGGAAGACGCCCTCGGCTAACCGGCCGACCTCGGCAGCACGAAGTGGAACCGGCTACCCTCGCCCTCGTCGCTCTCGACCCAGATGCGTCCGTCGTGGGCCTCCACGGCCATCTTGCACAGGGTCAGGCCCAGGCCGCTGGAGCTGTATCGGCCCTCGCGGCCGCCGGAGACCTGGCCGAACTTCTCGAAGATGCGCACATGGGCTTCCTCTGGGATGCCTGGTCCTTCATCCTCCACGCTGAACCGGACGGCATCGGCGCCCTCCGGGGCACAGGCAATGCGAATGCACCCGCCGTGGGGCGAGAACTTGACGGCATTGCCCAGGAGGTTGACCAGGGTTCGTACGATCAGGCCCCGGTCCACTTCGATGGGCGCCAGATCGGGATCGATGCGCACGTCGATGGACTGCCCGTTTTCGTCGACGAGGGAGGCAACCTGGGACCTAGCTTCCGACATCAGGTCTGCCGGCGCGACGGGCTCGCCGCGGAGGGTAAGGGAGCCGTCCTCGAGCTTGCCGATGTCCAGCAGGTCGTTGACCATCCGCAGCAGCGTCTCGCCCCCTTGGAGCGAGGTCTCCAGCAAGGGGCGGGCGTGGTCGTCGAGGTCGGCGATGGCCCGTAGGGTCTTCAGGCCGGAGATGACCGACGTAAGCGGGGTCCGCATGTCGTGGACGACCAGGCCCGTGAGGTCATCCTGAAGCCGCTTCACCCGCTGCAGCTCCTCATGGGCATCGCGCAGAGCCAGCTCCGCCTCGCGCCGAGCGGTGATGTCCTGAACCAGGACCACGAGCCCGCCGCCCGCGGCATCCTCTGTGCCCAGCGGCGTGAGCGTGACGACGTAGTGATGCCGCTCCTCGCCGCGCCGAGTGGACACCGTGTACTGGCCCGGCCGCGGATCGGCCAGAAGCCGCTTGAGGGCCGGGAAGCGCCGCGCGGCCTCCCGCCAGTGCTCGCCGATCAGGTCGGGTCCGGCCCTCCCCAGAAGACGCTGCCCCTCGGTGTTCACGTCAGCGATCCGGCCGCCGGGCTCGAGAACGACCAGCCCTTGGGTCATCGCGCAGAAGACCGCATCTCGGGCGATGGGGAACAGGTCCAGAACACCGAACCGGCTCACGGCCAGAGCCATGATGAGCCCCACGGCCGCCATCCCGAGTGCCATTGGGGGAACCCCCAGGGGCCACGTCGATGCCGAGAGCTGAATGATCGCCGACACGACGGGCACGAGGCCGGCCAAGGCCACCAGACTCGTCTGCCCGCGGTAGCGGGGCGGCGACTGCACGCCCAGAGCGATGAGGAAGCCCTGAGCCACGAGTGCGGTGGCGAGCATGATCAGCGGATGGGCTCGGCCCCATGGCCCCAGCTCGGGCAGCTCGCCAACGGCTGGATCGCCCAGGCTCTCGAACACCCATCCGTGCATGTGGTTTGTGAGCATCAGTAAGATGGAGACCGCCACGCCCGCAAGGGGCAGGAGCACGAGGGGCCGGCGCAGCCATTCCTGCCGGCCGGTGTACACGACCGCGAAGACCAGGTACGCCCCGAGGGACAGGTCCCAGCCGACGAAGGCGACCAGGCCAACCCACCGCAGCAGGCTGCTGGCGTCGACGAAGGGCCTCAGGCCATGGGCCACGGTACACAGCAAGACCCCGGCCATCATGGTGGCGAAGGGCCACGCCCCGCGGCTCCGACGCTGCCTGACGCCCACGAGGAGCAGCGTGGCCGACGCGGCAGCCCCGACCCACATCAGGATGGTGGACAGATCAAGCGACACGGGCATCTCCGCTCAGACCAGCTCCTCGCCACCCCGCCCGGTCATCTCGGCCAGTAACCGGAAGAACCCACGCTTGCGCTCCGACGAGATCCCCCAGTTCACCGGCGGGCTCTGGTAACCCTCATCCAGGCCCTCGCCCTCCATTCGGTAGTCGAAGTACCCCCAGCTCGCGTGGCGGCTGACGGCGGCGATCATGTTGTTGTCCGGCTGGTCGAAGTCGAAGTGGTCGTCCTCGTTGAACACCACGGGCTGGCCCCGGTAGCACGGCCCGTCCCGGCATTCCTCGACCATACGGCGGATCCGCTCGGGATCCCCCACTCCGTTGCCGTGCATCAGCAGGAAATCGGCGGTTTCGATCACGTTCCGCCCAGGCACCGTGCCGCCCCCGTAGCTGGTGCTCACCAGAAGGCGCCGGCCGCCAACGGACCGGCCCTTGGCCCGCACGATCAGCTCGTGGACTCGCTCGGGCTGGAGGATGGCGTGGTCGTAGTGGACATCGCACTCATTGTTGATCTCCACCAGCACGTTCCGCCAATCGCCTTCGAGGAGCCACTGGACGGCATTGTCTGTGGCCCGGGCCACGGCGTCCTCATCGGTAAGCCGATGATCCTGACCGAAGTAGAACAGACCTACGATGGGCACCATGCCCAGCTCGTCGGCCCGATGCAGTATCCGGGCGAGGCGTTCCATGTAGGCGGGCCGAAGGTCGCCCGAGGGCTCGAAGGCGCTGTTCTCCCACACCTGATCCTCGATCCGGCTGTAGCCCTGGGGGCTGCCGCCCTGGAGGTTCACCGTGAAGCCCAGCAGTCCATGCCTATGCCACTCCTCCATGGCCTCCACGAACTCCGCCGTGTTGCGGTCGGGGTCCCACTCGCCGGTATCGGGATAGGCCCATAGGTGCCGGGTCTCGGGGTTCAGGTCATCGAAGATGCCCTGGACCATGCGTGAGTTCATCAGTAGCCCCTCGAGGGTCAGGCCGCGCCATGTGCGCCCCTTGTAAGTGGGCCGGCCGTTGATGAGGAACCGCTGATCCTCGATGGACACTTCGGTGCGTCGATCAGCCACTGGGCGATCTCCCGTCTCTATCATATGCGGCGCAGCCTCACGGCGATGTGCGGCCGGCCGGGCAAGGGAATCGTGAAGGCCCCCGAGTGCTCGCCCACCAGGGCATCGGTCGTCATCCGCCATGTATCGATGACCTCGACGTGGTAGCGCTCGCCCGCGGGCATCTCGATGGAGTGCTCCGCCGGTTGGCTCCAGCCGAAGTAGATAAGATACTCCGCGCCATCACCCCTCTGCACGCAGTGCCGATCCCAGCGGTGCATGGCGGGATGGAACCCGCCCGCCGGACCATCCTCCAGGAATCGCCGCAGGAAAGCGATGCGCTCGGGGCTCTCCCCTCGTAGCTCCCCGCCTTTGGACCACCAGAGCAGGTCGTCGGGATGGAGGTACGTCTCGCCATGGCCCACATACCCCCCGCCGGCCGTCCCCTGCCAGAACCGATGGACCAGGTCCTCGGCGGTGATGTTCCCCCAGCCCTCCTCAATGTTACCCTCGTACCGGCACTCATCGACCACGATGGGCTTGCCGTACGTCTCGCGCCACTGGGTCATCCTGTGCAGGTCCGAACTCTGCACGCTGGCATGGGTGACCCAAGGCTTGCCATGGTCGTACCAGCGGTGGCCGTTGTGGATGGACCGCAGGCGCTGATAGGGATCCCTCCGCTGCACGATGCGGAAGTAACGCTCCCAGTCCGCTTCGCACTTGGTCCCCATGAAGTCGTACTCATTGGCCATGGACCACCACACGTTCCGGTACGCCGCCAGTCGAGCCACCACGTACCGCAGGTACCGGTCATCGGCCTCCGCTGGCATGTCCGAGAAGCCCCAGCGGTCGTACGGATGGAACAGGATGATGTCCGCCTCGATGCCCAGGTCCCGGAGCTGCTCCACCCGCCGCTCCAGGTTACGGAAGTGGGCCGGGTTGAACCGAGCGAAGTCCCAGTCCTCCAGCGGCTCCCCCTCAAAGGGGTACAGTGGCGGCTCGTTGCGGTTATACCGGTAGCTCTTGGGGAACACACACATGCGGAGCTTATTGAAGGGCGCCGCCGCCAGGGTCTCGAGGGTCTTCTCCTGGAGCCCGGGCTCCTGGTGGGTCCAGGCATAGCAGGTCGTGCCTACCTGGTAGTACGGGGTGCCATCGGCATAGGCGAAGTGGAACCGGTCGATGACGCCCACGGGGCCGTGATTCCCCTCCGAGGGAGGCACGCAGCGGAAGCTGGCTCTCTGGCCATCCAGCGCTTCCAAGGAGCCGAAGGTCTCCAGCTCCCACTCGCCCTCCTCGTCGGGCATGAACCGCACGCGGTAGGTGTCGTCGCCGTCGTAGAACCCGTCGACCCGGACGCGTCGGTGCCCTAGCCGGAAGACGGCGCCGAAGGTCACATCGGTGAACGGGTTGCCATCACAGGAGGCGCGGGCTGAGTACTCGAAGACCCCCCACCGCTCTATGGTGTCGCTGCTCGAGTCCATGGGTCCCCTCCGTCTGTACGAGTTGCCGCACGACCAAGTGTTTCGCACCTCGGCGGCGAATACCGCCCCGAAGGCATGGCTGGTATGGAGACATCTGCCGGAGAGAAGGGGTCAACCGTGCGGCACATCGGGATCACGGGCTTGCTGATGCTGGGCGTGGTGGCTGCCGCCGCCCAGGAGGCCACCATCGACGGAACGCTGGCCATTCCCGCGGCGACGGTAGCCAGCGAGTGGCGCGTGGTGGTCGCCGGCGACGCCTCACCCGTGCTAACCGAAGCCCTGACGGCCGCCGCCCACGCCCCCGATGCTGGCGGAGCGTTCTCGATCCGCGTACCGGACGGTCGGCCACTGTTCCTGATGGCCTTCTACCGAGGCCGGTTAGCGCCCGGCACCGTAACGGTGGTGCGGGACTCCTTCGAGAGCGAGCCGCCCGAGTCGCTGGCCCTAGCCGCCGACCCGCCCAGGGAGGGCCTCGCGGTGCGGGTGACGACGCTCGATCCCGACGAGCCCCTCGGCCAGCCTCTGACGGTCCATCTATACAACGACTACGGACTGATCGCCTCGGGGGCTACCGATGGCGTCGATGAAGTCATCTTCGAGGATCTTCCCGTGGGCCGGTACTACGCATGGCTGGAGCCCGAGGATCCCCGCGCCGTATCGGCCCCCACGGCGACCATCGACATCGAGCCGGGCGAGGGTCTTCAGCAGCAGGACTGGCCCGTGGCGCCGGCTCGGGTCGTCACGGGAGTCGTCAGAACGCCGCTCGGCGAGTCGGCGGAGAACTGGGAGGTCGCCGTGCGGTCAGCCACGTTGCCGTCGGATGACGACTCCGCCGCGGCCTATGCCCGGGGCGCCCAGCGATGCTACTGGGAGACGAGCTGCGATGCGGAGGGCCGGTTCGATCTGGCGGGGCTGACAGCGGGCGAGCTTTTCCTCGACATGCGTGCCCCCGGCGGGCGCCGGGCCTACCACACGGTGGGTCCCCTCGAGATCCCCGCCGATGAGCCGTTGGACCTGGGCGTCATCGACTTGCCCGACGAGGGCTGGCAATATCCCTTCGATGGCGAGACCATCCAAGGCTTCGAGCCCAGCTTCAACATCGGTCAGCGCGAGGTCTACGTAGTGGGCGACCGGATGGTCCTCGCGGCAGGGGCGGACATGACGGGCGTCGTCAGCGACGTGCCCACCCCAACCATGGATTACGAGATCACCCTGGAGGCCAAGCGCGTGGACGGTGGCGACTTCTTCTGCGGGATGACCTTCCCCGTGAACGAAGATGCCATCTCGCTGATCATGGGCGGCTGGGGCGGCGGGGTCACGGGCCTCTCGAGCCTGGATGGCGCCGACGCCTCGGAGAACGAGACCTCCCAGTGGATCGACTACGGCGAGCAGCGGTGGTACCGGGTCCGAGTGCAGGTGACCGAGCACCGCATCCAGGCATGGCTGGATGACCGGCAGATCATCGATGTGAACACCGAGGGCCGGCACATCGGGGTTCGCATAGAAGTCGAGCGGTGCCGGCCCTTCGGGTTCGCGACATGGCGGACGACGGGCGCGCTGCGGGACTTGCGGATACGCCCTCTACACTAGCCTCCCGCCGCGGCTGGTCGGCCCCTCCCAATCCGCACATCCCGGATCTTCCCCCGGAGCTGATACTGGGGCGCGGGCGCCTGGTACTGGCCGATGATCAGGTCGCGCTCGCACGGCTCCAGCGGCACCTCGGATGTTCGCTGGGGCAATGGCACGCCGTCGTAGGTCGCGTAAAACCGTCCATCGTGGTGGGCCACCTGGAGGGTATGCCACTCGCCGGTGGTCACCCTCGGCCCCGTCACGTCTCCCGCGGGCGTGCGCAGGACCAGCGAGCCGCCGAGGATCTGCACGAACCAGCCGTCGTACTCCCACACCCCATGGCTTACCAACACCGGCATCTGGTCGATGGACTCCACTCGGAATGTCAGCGAGAGGGCCGTGCCGGGCACGAGCTGCATCGAGTCAGAGTGGGGCAGAACCACGTGGCCGGCGGCAAACCGGGCGCCATCCTCACCGAAATCCACCTCTCCAATAACGGTGGTCTCCGGCGGCGGCTCAGTGAGCGGAATGTCCAGCACCGTCTCCAGACCCGGGGGCGGGAAAATGGCCTGTGCCATGCCGGCGGGTCCCACGTCGCCATCGGCTCCCGCCGCCGAGACCTCATACACCCAATCCCCCGGCGGCGGCGCGTCCAGGAATGTCTGGTCACCGAACAGGGCCGTGGCCACCCGGCCCAGCTCCACGGGCTCCCCGCCCGGTGAGCGACGGGTGACAACGTAGCTCGAAGCGAGAGCCTCCGATGGCTGAGGCCAAGACAGCTCCACACAGACGGGCGTTGCGTTCGCGGAGACCCGGGGCGGGTCGCGGTCGCCCAGAGTCTCGACCCGGTACTCGCTGGCGCCCCGGCCGAGGACCGCGCCGCCGTGCGCGATGGCCTCGACGGTATAGGAGCCTTCCCCCGCCGCCGGCGAGTCGTGCAGGTGGGTAAGCGGTGTGTCGCCGAGATGCTGGCCGTTCCGCGTGACACGGAAGTAGGTAGCGGCCGGCACGTCGTCCCAGTGGATGCATAGCGCCGAGCGCACCGCAGGGATCACCCGAACGGACAGATCCCGATCCTCGACGACGGCCCCGCTCGGCTTCGGCTGCGCACGCGTCCCCTCACCGGTGGGGTAGACGGTGAGGCTGAACGTCCGGCGATACTCGACGGGCCGCCCATCTCCCAGGATGACCTCCACGCCGGGCGCCCGCACGGCGTCGGCGGGGATGGTCAGGGTACGGGTCGCGGAGCCCGCAGGGATGGTCTCCGAGACCCAGCCCGGCTCGCCAAGCGACCGGTAGCGAACCTGGGTCGGGTCATCGCCCAGGTCGACGAACTCCAGCCTCAGCGGCTGGCCCTCGGGCGCCGAGGTCCAGAGCCTGGGCACGATGATCTTGGGGCTCGGCTCCCACGGCTCGGCGGCGGCGGCTGGCTCGCCCGTAAGAGCCTCCGCCCGCTCCTGAAGATCCCGCCACGCCACCACGGCCTTGGTGTTGATGGTCGCCAGCACGCCCAGCTCACCCCGGGTGGTGACTCGGAGGGCGTACGCTCGCAGGGCGTCGGCCAGGAGCCGGTCATCCAGCAGATCGAGGGCCTCGCGAGCCAATGCCTCGGCGTCGGAGGCGTCGGTGGTCTGGGCCGCATCCAGCAGCCGCTCAGCTTCGAGGGCGTTGGCCTCGACCTCGCGGTAGGCGATGACCCAATCCATGCGGTGGAGCAGCCATTCCATACTCTCCCGGCCGCCCTCGGCCTGGGGCAGAAGAGAGGCGACGCGCTCCCTGAGGGCGGCGAGATGATGCGCGGCCTCGGTGCTGCCCGGACCCCAGGTGAAGTAGGCACACTCATTCTGGCCGCCGCCACCCACCCAGCGGTAACCCATGCGATCCAGCTCGGCGTGGATCTCGGCCATCTCGGGCGCGATGGACGGGTCGTAGAGCCTCCGCGCCCGGTCCTCGAAGAACTCGGCGGGAGTGAGGCCCGGCTGCCACGCGTAGTCCATCATGTAGGCCAGGTTCTCCTCGATACCCCGGGTCCGCCAGTGGATCCCGAGCGCTCCCTGGCTGCCCGTGGAGAGGAGATGGTCCAGCATGGGCTCGTAGCGATGGACCAGGGGCTGGGCGTGCCACTGATCGCCGTCGGCCTCCAGCCACGGGATCGGCCAGCGCTCCCGCTGGGGGCCCAGCTCACCATACACCTCGTCGACCCGGTCTCGGGCGCCGATGTTGTCCAGGGAGGTGAACACTACGCTGGGTGGCAGGAGCTGGTCGAGGCCATCGTAGTACTCCGCCGACAGCAGCCGGTCATCGCCGCCCCACCCCGAGATCGCCAGCCGGGGCGGATCGTCGTAGCGGGAGAGCGTCCGCAGGGCGAGGCGTGCGAAGACCTCGAGCCGGGCTCCTTCCACCGCGCGAGCCAGCCGTCCGTCGGGGGTGTCCTGGAAGAAAGGCCGGGCGCCCTGGGTGCGATCGATGACTCGGCGGAAGGCGCCGGCCCGGTCCAGGCCATAGTGCAGCAGCGGAGTATCCTCGCCCCGGGCGTGGGGGAGCACATGCTGATGGTAGCGGCGAGGGAAGCCCTGGGCGCCTTGGGTCTCGGACTGCCAGAGCCAGATGTAGTCCAGGTCGGGGTACCGCTCGATGATGTGGGTCAGGCGGTCGAGGAAGGCTTGACGGAACTCGGGCAGAGTGGGGTCGCCGTTCATCTCGAACCCCAGGCAGGTGCGGACCCCTCGTCGATGGGCGTAGTGGAAGGCGTCGGCGAGAACGGCCTGCTCCATGCGGATGGCCTCATCGGGATCCTCGGTAGCGAAGGTGGTGGCGGCGCCGAAGTTCTCCCGATGGAACAAGCGGTCGGTGCCGGCGGCGAACTCCGCGGTGGGCAGCGGATGGGTGCCCCATGTGCCCGAGGCCGTGTTGAGCAGCCGGCCGCCGTGGACCATGCCGCCACCCTCCTCCGCGGCGGCGAAGGGCTCGCCATCGTAGCTATGGAAGCCGATGAAGTTGCCCCCCATGCGGAGGATCTGGTCCACCAGGGCGCGGTGGTCGGGCGGATCCCAGGCCGTGGGGCTGTTGAAGAAGTTGTACCAGGGCAACACGCCGCGCACGCCCAGGGCCGGGCGGCGGAGGACGGGCGACTGGGGCAGGGCCTCGGGCAGGGACGCGGGGATGGCCTCACTGCCCAGGTAGAACCCGAAGCCCGTCTCGCGGAGCAGCCCGTAAATGGCGTTGACCGCGCCCTCGGGCGTCGCCGCCGTGGCCACGATCACGGCCTGGCCGCGCCGCTCGTCGTCGAGCAGCACGTAGCCCTGCTGGCCGGTGGCGCGAGCCGCCGCGCGGTACGGTGATAGGAGAGGGTTGTCATCGACGGCGCCCAGGACTAGGGCGGGCCGGGGACTCCGGAGCCACTCCGGCGGCGAGAGCATCTCGGGCACCTCGCCGGTCACCTGGCCCACGTATCGCTGGAGGTCCACCAGGGCGAGCCGCTCTGGCTCGGACCCCGGATCGGCGACGATGGCGCGCCACGGCGAGGCGCCGAGGGCGGCCCCCCCGAGGGCGATGGTGAGGGCCAGCACGCAGGAAGCTCTAGTCATGAGTCGTCCTCCCGAAGTCTCGGTGGTGGTGGCTCGCTCAGGAACTGGAAGCCTGCACCGGTGAGTATGGCTACGATCCCGCTGATGAGGAAGACCATCCGCATGCCCAGCCAGCTCTCCAGGAACCCGAGCGAGGCCACACCCACGGCCATGTAGGCCGCGGTGACCACCTTGTGAACGGTGAAGGCCGAGGTCTGGCTCGATTCGCCCGCGGCCCGGCTGACCCACATGCTGACGGGTCCGGCGATCATCATGTGCATAGGGCCGAAGACGATGAAGGCGACGGCGGACACGGCCACGGAGTCGGTCAGGCCCATGGTGAGGCAGCAGGCGGCGGCGATGATCGCGCAGAGTGTGCTGAAGCGCCGGATGGAGACCTTGTCGAGGAACAAGCCCGTGGACAGCACGCCCAGCATGGTCATCACGCCCGCGGCGGCGCTGAACTCACCGAAGCGCTCATCGGTGACTCCCAGGTCCTGGGTGAACCGGATGGCGGCGAAGGTGAAAACGGCCGCAACGCAAGCGAACCACACCTGGGTGACGTGGATCATGCGCATGAGGGGCCGGTTGCGGACGGCCTCGCGGTAGTCGGCCCACATCCGTTGGCATGTGGCCCAGGCGCCGCCGGCGGATCCGAGGGGCCTCTCGCCAGGGTACCTGAAGAGGATCGCGGCACTTGCGATCAAGATGCCCGCCAACACGAGAAGCACGGGTGGATAACCGCTCCATACGCTGGCCAGCCGGGTCACGAGGATCGGAGCGAGAATCGCCGTCGCCGAGAAGCAGCCCCGATAGATGGAGTTGGCCAAGCCTTGGCGGGCATCGGAGATCCGCTGGGTGAGGGTGTTGAGGTTCACGAAGCTGGCGCTGACCAGCGCGCCCAGCAGCGGCATCCCCACCCATAGGCCAGCGCCTTCGCC
>WJIW01000463.1 GCA_014730065.1 Armatimonadia bacterium
CTGAAAGGCCAGGGAGTGGTGCACGCCGTGACGATGACCGCGGGCTTGCCCTGGTGACGGGGCACGGGGAGGCCCTTGTCGCACTCACCCATGATCGCGGGGACGATGCGGTCGAAGAGCGCCTTGAGTGGTGAGCTCATGTTGGCCCAGTAGGTAGGCGTGGCGACCACCAGGCCGTCGCACTCCGGCAGCTTCCGGGCCATGACATGGGCGTCATCCTCCTCCAGCACACACTCCTTGTCCGGCCGGCACGCCATACACCCTATGCAGGGCGCGACCTGCAAGCCGTACACATCCACGCGCTCGGTCCTCGCCCCGCCCTCCTTTGCGGCTCGCGTGACCTCGTCGAGGAGGGCGGCCACCGTGCCGTCGGTCTTGGGGCTTCCGTTCAGGGCGAGAAGGTCCATCGAGCGATCATCATCCTCCCAGCAGGTACGCGGCGCACGGGCGAGCAAGCGCCGACGCCCCTCGCCCCACCACGACTTACTCCAGCCCCACCATCGGACCATACGGCGCCAATCCGACCGTGCCATAGGGGTTCTTCATGATGTCGCCCGTCTGGCGAGCGAACTGCCACATCCGGCTGCACATCTCCCGAAGGACCTCATCCACCTCGGGCGAGGGGTCGCCGCCACGGGGAGCCAGGTTGCGGATCTCGTGGGGGTCCTCGGGCAGATAGTACAGCTCATCCCAGTCGAAGCCGTTGAACACGTACTTCCACTCCTCCGTCCGGACCGACCGCTGGGAGTAGTACAGCTCCACACCGTTCATCTGGGTGCAGAACATGTCCGTCCAGTCCTCGGGGGCCTCGTCACGAAGGAACGGGGCCACGCTCCGGCCGTGGATCTCGCCCAGGCTCGGGCCGCCGGCCAGCTCCACGAATGTCGGTGCCAGATCGGGGAGAGTGACGAACTGGTCCACCTCCCGGCCGGGGTTCCGGATGCCTCCGGGCCAGCGCATGATGCACGGGATGTGGTACGCCTCGTCGAAGGCGGGGATGCCCTTCATCCACAGGCCGTGGGCGCCGTTGTAGTCGCCGTGGTCGGAGAGGAAGATCACCAAGGTGTTCTCGGCCTGGCCCGTCTCCTCGAGCTGACCCAGCACCATGCCCAGCAGATCGTCCTGCATCGTGCAGTAGCCCCAGTAATGGGCTACTGCCTCGCGCTGCTCGTCGGGGCTGAGCTGGCCCCAGAGCTTCCGCTGACGCTGGTATATCACTGGTTTGTCGCGACAATCATCGAGCCAGCTCTCGGGCATGGGGATCTCGGCGGGATCGTACATGGTCGCGTACTTCTCGGGCACGATGTACGGATCGTGGGGCCCGTTGGGACCGATGTACACGCACCAGGGGTCGGCGTCTCGAGCGGCCTCCTGGAGGCCCTGAAGCCCGGTGGTCACGATGTTGTAGTCGCCGGGGTTGTAGTCGTGCGTCACTCCGTCGGGCTGGCGCGCCGTGCCATAGTGGCGGTACGTGCCCCACCCCGGCCGCTCCACGGCGCCGCGCTCGGCGGGCCAGTCGTGCCGCTCGCGATGGGCCGCGAGCTGCTCCCAGTGCTCCCACTCTCGTCCGTGGAGTCCTCCGCCCGTGGCCTGGGCCAGAAGCTCGTCCCAGCCCGTATCCTTCGGGTCTCGGTTGCAGCACACATGCCACTTGCCCGAGAACTTCATGGAGTAGCCCGCCTCGGCCAGGCTCTCGCTCCACATGGGGATGCTCTCGGGGATGTCCGTGCCCAGGGCCATGGTGTTGAGGATGTTGTTGTGGATCCCGTGGCCGCTGGGGTACAGGCCCGTCATGAGGCTCGCCCGCGAGGGGCAGCAATGGGCCGTGGTGGTGTAGCACCGGTTGAACCGGATCCCCTCGGCCGCCAGTCGGTCGGCATTGGGCGTGGAGCACGGATGCCCCGCCAGCGTGGGGAGCGCCTGCTCCTGGTCGTTCATGTAGATGAGGATGTTCGGGCGGTCGGCCATGGTGGAGTCGTCCCCTTCGGGCTGGGCGTGGGCGAGATGGGCGAGTCCGCTGGCGGCGGCGAGTGAGGCCCCGGCGGCCCCGAGGAACCTGCGGCGGTCCATACTCTCGGGCGCTTGGTCGGCCACCATGTCACTCTCCTTGCATACCCTCTTCGAGGTTCGCCGACTCGGGCTGCTGGCCTTCGGGCGCATGCTCTCGCTCGATGCGCTCGATCAGCTCGACGAAGGCCGCCTCGTCGGTCAGGTCCCGGCTCGAGGACTTCTCCATGGGCCAGCACCAGCCGAAGGGCGTCACAAGCACCTCGTACTTCCGCGTATCACTCTCGATGAAGCACAGCTCCACCCAGGTATCGGCCTGCTCCAGAGCCGGCTTGCGCTCATCGGTTAGGTGGCTCGCCACCTCCGCGACGGTCGCCGGATCATCGATCTGGACTTCCCGGTCATCGTCTCGGAAGCGGATGGTGAGCTTCGAGCACTCGGCGAGCCGCGACGCCGGGCAGCGTCGGCCCATGGCAACCATACCCAGCATGGCGATGGTGCCGAGGGCCACCAGCCCGCAGCAGACGGCTCCGCCGATGAGTAGCCACGCCGTCCAAGTCATGGTGCTCCCCTACCCCACCGGCGCCAATCGCACCTGCCACAGGTTGATGGCGCTCCATGCGTCGACATCCGACGGCCGGACCTCCAGGTGGTAGATGCCCGGCTCAGCGAAGGTCAGCGATCCTCCGTCGATCAGCCTCGCGGCGTCCCAGCCGCCCGTGGCGGGGACATCCACATCGACCGACCCCACCTCACACTCGATGGTCAGCCCGCTGGCCGCGACCGAGGCCGTCTCCACCTGCAGCAGATACTCGCCCGGCTCCGGGATCCGCGCCAGCCAATGCAGGCTCTCGGAGGGGTCGTCCCAGAAGCCGATGTTGGTGCGTCCGTCGCGCTCCTCGGTGCGGGCCTGGTCGCCATCGATCACCGCCTGCTCCGCCGTCAGCACCGACGCCGAGGGCATGGCGAACCGCGCCGCGTCGGAGAGCGACAGCTCCAGCCCCTCAAGCCTCAGGACGAAGGCGTGTTCGCAGGGGCGCTCGCTCGCGGGCAGATTCGGTAGGCTTGCAGTGAGCTGGCCGTCGTCGACATCGAAGTCGAGCGCTTCACCGTGGCCCAGGAGCGCGATCTCGGCTCCGGGGGCAACCTGATCGGCGTGCACATTGCGCAGAGTGACGGTCTCGCCCGGCCAGCCGAGGAAGATGGCATAGAAGGTTCCCGCCTTGGTGGTGAACCGCACGTCCTCGCCGCTGAAGTCGATCTGGTCCCGGTGGAAGCCCCGGCCCTCATCGTACAGCCGCGGGCCTTCACCATGTATCGCCCATGGCCGGGTGCCGTAGATCGCCTCTCCATTGACCTCCAGCCAGCGGCCCATGGCCAGCAGCAGCTCGCGCTGATCCTCGGGGATCGTGCCATCGGCCTTGGGCGCCACGTTCAGCAGCAGCACGCCGTTCTTGCTCACGATATCGATCAGCTCGTGGACCAGCTCCTCGGCGGTCTTGAGCTGGAGACCCTCGACCCAGCTCCAGCTATTGACCGCCACTGAGTCGTCGGTCTGCCATAGCTGTTCGGCGGGGCGCTCCATCTTCGCGCGCTCGATGTCCAGCACTCCCACGCCTTGGGGCAGATGATCCCCCTTGCGGGTGATGATGACCGGCTTCCCCCACTCGCTCTCCATGTTGTAGTAGTAGGCGGCCATTCGCTGCTTGTAGTCGTCGGGCACGTCGGCCAGGCCGAAGTCGAACCAGATCTGGTCGGGCTGGTAGGCGTCGATGACTTCCTTCAGCTTGGTCAGCCACCGACCGTACGCCTCGGCCGGGTCGTCGAACTGGCCGTAGAGATCGCGGTACTCGGGGTTGGTGGTGTCCCAGTCCTGGGCCTGAGCGTAGTAGCCCTGGATGTTGAAGGCATGGTGGAAGGAAGTCACGACCTTCATGCCCCGCCCCCGAACGGCGGCGACCAGCTCGCCCACCACGTCCCGCCGCGGGCCCATGTCGGCGGCGTTCCAGCGGTTGACCTCGCTGTCCCACATGCTGAACCCGTCGTGGTGCTCTGCCACGGGCCCCGCGAACTTGGCGCCCGACTGTAGGAACAGCTCAGCCCACTCGTCGGCGTCGAAGCTCGCGGCGGTGAACTGCGGGATGAAGTTCTTGTACCCGAACTCGCTGAGGGGGCCGTAAGTCTCGATGTGGTGCCGCTGGGTGGCACTGCCCTCCTGGTACATGTTCCGGGGATACCACTCGTTCCCGAAGGCGGGGACGCTGTATGGGCCCCAGTGGGCGTAGATGCCGAACTTGGCATCCTGGAACCACTCGGGCACGGGATGCTGGGTGAGCGACTCCCAGGTGGGCTCGTACGGCGGGGGCGGCTCAGCGTTCACGGCGGCGGCGAGCGCAAGCACTAACACGGCGATCATCCTCTTCACGGCGGTCAGCCCTCTCTGGGGGCCAGGTTCGCCCTGACCGCCACCGGGCTCCTGCCGGGCCGCACCCGCTTGGCGTATGCCCACTAGGTCTCGTTCCACCACACATCGATGTGCCGCTCGGGGTGGTACGGCTTGCCCACGATGTCCATGCGGCCGTCGCCGCTTAGGTCGGCCAGCTTGGCCTCATGGGTCGGGATGCCGCGGCCTATCTCAAATGCCTCGAACCCGCCCCGTCCATCGCCCGCATAGACGAGCATCCTGGGCTCCTCGTTGTTACCCAGGCCCATCTCCGCGGTGAAGATGTCGAGGGTGCCGTCGCCGTTCAGGTCGGCCACGGCCAGGCTGTGAGGATGGAAAAGATCGTCGGCCAGGAGGTGCAGCGTCCAGTCGGGGCCTTCGAGCCACGCCAGGCGACCGGGCTCGCTCTCGCCCTCGGCCAGCACCAAGTCCAGGTGGCCGTCACCGTTCACATCGGCCACCACCACTCGGGTCATGGGCCAGCCCTCCAGCAGCGTCTCCCGCCGCCACTCGCCCCCATCGCCGGGCCGGAAGATGCTCGGCCCCGCGATGATCTCGTTCACCCCATCGCCATCGATGTCGACGATGGCCAGCCCCTCCACGTCATTGAAATCCGTCGCGACGACATGGCAACAGGGCCGGGGCCACGGCTCGGCCTCGGGACCGTCGGGGATGTCGTAGTAGGCCAACACGCCGGCATTCTGCGAGGAGATGAGGATCTCGGGCTCGCCATCGCCGTCCGCGTCTCCCACCACCTGGTCGTGGTACTTCTCGAAGCGATCCTCGATGATCCGGCGGGTCCACGGCTGACGCGGATCCTCGGGGCACTCGAACCAGAAGAGCCGCTTGCCGCCCCACTGCTCGCCGGCGACCACGTCCGGCCGGCCATCGCCGTTGATGTCCACGACCACGCCGCCGGCTTCCAGCTCGGGGGTGGCGGACATTGCATGAAGCGTCCAGCCGGGGTTCTCGTACCAGAACAGGCTCGGGTCGCCCTTCTTCCCGCCGATAATGATGTCCGGCAGCCCGTTGCCCGTCAGGTCCGCTGTCAGGGTGATGTCGTGCTCGGAGCCCGGTGGGTCGGCGTCGATGACCTCATGTCGGAAGCGGGGCGGCGTCAGCGCCATGGCTCATCCCTTCAGTCGCTCATACCCACACTCACGCAGCACACCGTGGAGGAAGTCGGTGACCACGGGTGCCCAAACCTTGTCCCGGCGGTACTGGTGGGGCAGGTACTCGAGGGACGGCTTGCCCGAGTCCTTCAGGACCTTCTGGCCCAGCAGTCCCTCATCGACCAGGGCGCAAAGTTGATCCTGGGGCAGCAGATGGCTCAGGTTGCGGACCACGTCGGCGGCGATGGCCTGGCCGCCCGTGGTCTCGATGGCCGTCCACATGTTGAACCGCACGAAGCCGTCGGCGGCCACGGTGCCCACGGACCGGTCGCCCAGGCTGGAGCTTCCGTGGAGGACCATCTTGCCCCCGGCCACCTCGCCGATGGCACGGGCCCGATCCTCGTGGTACTTGACCCGGTCGGCCGTGGCCCGGTGCTCGGTGCCCACGTTCACGACGATCAGGTCCACGCCCGTCTCATCCAGGAACCGGCGGGCGTCCTCGGGCTTGGTGAGATCGTCGTCCTCGGCCTGAACCCCGCCGGAATCGGTGATCTCATCCACGGCGCCCTCGATCACATAGATGTCTTTCCACTCCTCGACGAAGCGTGCCGTCATCTCACGGTTCTCGTCCAGGGGCCGGGTCGACGCGTCGTACATGATGGACCCGAAGATGCCTCGACCGGCCTGGAACAGGTCCTCATCCAGCTCAGGCTGGCCGTGGTCGAGGTGGGCGTGGACCCGAAGCTGGTCGAAGGGGCCGCCTCCGCGAAGCAGCTCCCGTAGGTCGTCGGCGAAGGCGATCAGCCCCTCCACGGGGGAGCCCAGACTCGTGTAGTTGCTGAGCTGGCTGCGGCCCGAGTAGCGCCCCGTGACGCCAATACACAAGGGGATTTCGGGGACTCCGATCTCCTCCCCCAGACGCTTCGCGGCGACGAAGCAGCACTCCAGAGTATCCCGGTTCTCGGCGCCGATGCCGGGGATCAGGTAGCCCTTCTCGGCGGCCTCGGCGTACATGGCCCTCACGGACCGGGGGTCGGTGATGACGGGCATGAAGCTGACTCCTCACGATTCGCGGCGTTGGAGCCTCGGTCCCGAGCCTGGCCCGCAGGGATTCCCGTGCCCGAGGCCCAATGATCACGTGTGCTATGATACCCGACCAGCCGCGAAGGGGCACTGACCACATGGGCGACAGGCCGTACGATCCACGCCAGACCCGGGAGCGCACCTCCATGCAGACGGGCGCGGGATATGCGACCGACCTGGATGTGGGCGTTGACGTGGTCATGGTCTACGGCGTCGATCCCTCCCTGCCCGAGCGGCTTCGCTCATGGTCCGACCAGGGCTACATCTGCCACTGCATGACCGGCATCGCCTGGGGCGAGTACCAGGACTACCTCTACGGCCGATGGGACGGCATCAACCACGAGGACGAAGTCCAGATGGACCGGGAGGGACGCCGCATCTCCCACGGCGGCGACGTGTACTACATGTGCCCCACCGAGTCCTTCGCCGAGTTCATCGCCGAGCGCGCCCAGCGGGCCATCGACGCCGGCGCCCAGGCCATCCACCTCGAGGAGCCCGAGTTCTGGGCCCGAGCGGGCTATTCCGAGGCCTTCAAGCGGGCCTGGGCCGAATACTACGGCGAGTCGTGGGTGCCACCCCACGAATCACCGGATGCGCGCTTCCGCGCCTCCAAGCTCATGTACGACCTCTACTGCCGGGCCGTTGCCCGGGTGCTCAGCCGACTACGGACCTACGCCGACGAGCGGAGCGTGGACATCCGGCTCTACATCCCCACCCACTCGGTGCTCAACTACGCCCGCTGGGGCATCGTAAGTCCCGAGAGCTCTCTGGCCCACCTGGAGGACTGCGACGGGTATGTCGCTCAGGTCTGGACCGGAACGGCTAGGGTTCCCAACGTCTACCGCGGCGAGATCGCTGAGCGCACCTTCGAGACAGCATTCCTCGAGTACGGCGCCCTGGCCAACCTGACCCGGGTCTCCGGCCAGCGGATGTGGCTCCTGAGCGACCCCATCGAGGACAACCCCGACCGCTCCTGGCGCGACTACCGGGAGAACTGGCACAGCACCGTGATCGCCAAGCTGCTGTGGCCCGAGATCTGGCGGTACGAGACCATGCCCTGGCCCGAGCGCATACTGCGCGGCGCGTACCGCGAGGACGATGAGCCATCGACGGGCTCCGAGCCAGCCAGGGAGCGGATGGAGATCCCGCCGGGCTACGCCACCGAGCTGCTTATCGCAGCCAACGCCCTCACCGATATGCGCCAGGAGCGGGTCGAGTGGATCTCCGGCCTTCAGGGCTGCGGCATCCTAATCTCCGACACTATGATGTTCCAGCGTGAGGATCCCATGTCCAGCGACCCGGCCATGGGCTTCTTCTATGGTCTGGCCCTGCCGCTCCTGGAAGCCGGTATTCCCGTCCAGCCCGTGCAGCTTGAGTTCGCCCACCTCCCCCAGTACCTGGACCAGTACGAGGTGCTGTTCCTCTCCTACGAGGGGCAGAAGCCGCCGTCCGCGGCCTGCCATGAAGCCCTGCGCGACTGGGTCCACGCCGGAGGCGTACTGGTGTACCTGGCCGAGGATGGCGATCCGTACGAGGGCGTCCTGGAGTGGTGGCATGCCGAGGGCCCTGGCTATGCCTCCCCGCGCGAGCACCTCTTCGAGACCCTGGGGCTCCACCCCGAAGCCCACCCGGGCTCGGGCTCGGGAACCCACCGGGTGCGAGCGGGCGGGCTGGTGTACCAGAGGGTCAGCCCCTCCTCCTTCGCCCACTCACCCGACGGCCCCGAGCGCGTGCTCCGGCTCACCCGGCAGGCGTACCGGCGGCGGAACCTCAGGTTCGAGACCTCCAGCCAGATTGCCTTGCAGCGCGGCCCCTACGTCATCGCCGCCGGCGTGGAGGGCGTCGACGCCGGTGAGCGGCTCGAGATGAAAGGGCCCTTCATCGACCTCTTCGACCCCGAGCTGCCAGTCATCGATGGCGTGAAGCTCCTGCCCGGCGAGCGGCGATTGCTCCAGCGTATCGACGCCGTAGACGGCCCGACCGATCGGGTGCTGTGCGCGGGATCGCGGGTGTACGACCAGCGCCGCGAGGGCGACGTCTTCCGCTTCACGGCATCGGGTCCCGCGGGCACCATTGCAACCACTCGCGTCCGCCTCAGCGACCGGCCCCGGACGGTCGAGATCGATCAGGAGCACCACGTGGAAGCCAGGTGGCAGAGCGCGAGCAAGACCCTATGCCTTCGTCACCCCAATGTCCCGACCGGTATCGACATCTTGATCCACCTCGGCGCTTAGGCGCCGGACCCATAACGCGTCTTGACACCCGCCCCGCATTTGCCTACCGTGATACCCGGAGAGGGGAAATGGCCGGAGGCGCTTCGCGGCCAGGGAGTGGACACGACCCGTGTCCGGAGAAGGCTCCCGGGAACAGGAAGCGCAATCCGTAGATGCCGCCGCGGTTCCCGTGGCGACCGATTTCCCCAGTTCTGCGCAGAGCATACCCGGTCGACCTGTGCGCGCTGGTTCTGGATTCGATCCAGAGCCTCCGCGTTGCCGTGCCGTGCGTACGTGCGGCTCGGACCTTCTCCGTGCGACTCGAAGTGGGTTACGAGACCACAGAAACGGACAGGAGACGGACAATGCGGACGTCAAGACACGGCTTCACCCTGATCGAGCTACTCGTTGTGATCGCGATTATCGCCATCCTCGCGGCCATCTTGTTCCCGGTGTTTGCCAAGGCCCGCGAGAAAGCCCGGCAGACTAGCTGCCTCTCGAACGTGCGCCAGCTCGCCACGGCCCAGCTCGGCTACGCCCAGGACTACGATGAGCAGTTCCCCGCCAACGCCCCCGGCTGGATGGACGGCGGCTTCATCGAGGTCGGCGGGTTCACCTGTTTCGATGGTGACTACGACTACGAGTGGCAGCTCTACCCCTACCCGTACAGCAAGAACTGGCAGATCTTCAACTGCCC
>WJIW01000464.1 GCA_014730065.1 Armatimonadia bacterium
ATCTCCTCCAGTCGGGAAGCGTCCTCCGGAAACTGGGCGAACTCCACCTCGGGCGGCACGCCACAATCTATCTCCTGGATCAGCCGCGGCTCCGCGGGTCCCTCCACGGGCGCGCGCTCGAAGACCAGCAGCTCGTTGATCTTCGCGGACCCGGTGGTCTTGGTCACCCGGATGTAACGGCTGTCAGCCAGGATCGTGTGCTCGCGCCACACGTCGTAGCCCCGCATGGGATCGACGACGACCTGCCGCCATGCGCCGGGCTCCCCGATCTCGATCACCAGGTCGGCGGCGCTCCCGCTGTCGTGGAGCCAGACCGAGTCGATCTCCCGTGGCCCGCCCAGATCGAAGCAGGCGCTGATGGGGTAATCGGCCTCATCCCAGGAGCCCACCCAGCTCGTGGCGGGGTTGGTCGAGCGGGGATCGGCGGGGCCCGCCTGCTCATCGATCAGCTCCGAGGGATCGCCGATGCCGCTCTCGTTGACGATCATCTCCGGCCTGAGCTCGACGAGGCGCGGCTCGGTGGCCCCCCATCCGAGGGAGGACAAGACTGTGGTGGCGATTAGGACGAGCAGGCATCGGCCCATGGATCTCTCCTTACGGGATCGGTGGAAGTGATGAAACCTGTGAACGCGAATGGGTGTCAGGGTTGGTGCTGTGGGCGAGGGGCCAAGGCGGAGCGGATTGGAGCCATCCATGAGTGAGATCTCCCTGGGCCGGGCGAGGCGAGCCATTCTATGGGCCACCGGCCTGGATCGACGGGTGAAGCTGCCGAAGGGCGCCTCGGGCGCAAAGGCGGCCATAGAGCGCCTCGGGTACCTCCAGATGGACACCATCGCCGTCGTCGAGCGTGCCCATCACCACCAGCTCTGGAGCCGGGTGACCGGATACGAGCCGGCCATCCTCGATCGACTCCTCGCCGTCGACAAGCACCTATTCGAAGGCTTGACCCACGTGGCCTCGTACATCCCCATGGAAGACTACCGCTATCACCTCCGGGCGATGAGGCGCCGTCACCGCGGAGGACGCGTCGCCGAGTGGCTCGAGGAGAACGCGGGGATTGTGGGACACGTGGTAGACCGGATCACGAAAGAAGGGGGCCTGTCATCCTCCCAGTTCGAGGATCCGCCGGGTACCGCCAGGCCCTCGTCTTGGTTCCCCGGGAAGGCGTGCCGGTTCGCCTTGGAGCGGCTCTGGGAGCGGGGCGAGCTGATGGTCTCGGAGCGGCGTAGCGGGCAGCGCGTGTACGACCTCCCCGAGCGCGTCCTGCCCGGAGGACTGGATACCACGGAGCCGCCAGAGGACGAGGTCGCGCGGTTCGTCGTTCGGCGGCGCCTAGGCGCGGGAGGGGTGGTCCGGGCCCCCATGACCACGGGCCCGCGACGCTGGGGAGCCGTATCGGCCGAGGCGCTGGATGCCGCCATCAACGATCTGACGAGCGAGGGCGAGGCGGTGCAGGTGGCGGTCGACAGTGCCCGGGGGACGGAGTATCTGGCTCTGACCCGGGTCCTGGATGAGACCCCCGCTCAACCCCTGCGCAAGCGGCGGATGCGCATTCTCTCACCTTTCGACCCCGTCGTGGCCGAGCGAAGCCGGGTGGGGGACATCTTCGGCTTCGACTACAAGCTGGAGGCCTACACGCCGGCGAAGAAGCGCCGCTTCGCTCACTTCACACTCCCGCTGCTGTGGGGCGAGGACTTCGTCGGCCGCCTGGACGCCAAGGCCGAGCGCAAGGCAAGGCAGCTCGTGGCTCGCAATGTCTGGCTCGAGCCGGGTGTCGATCCATCGGACGAGCTGGCCGCCGCTCTCGCCGAGGAGCTGCGCGCCTTCGCCGCCTTCAACGACTGCCCGGAGGGGCGGCTGGTCGGCACGGAAGACCCGGAGCTCCAGCGCCGGCTGCGCGCGGCCCTCGCGCAGGAAGCCGCGCCGGCCTGACCGAACCGCCTTGGTAGCTCATGGCGGGAGAGGAAGCGGCCAATGAAGGGCATCATTCTAGCGGCGGGACGGGGCAGCAAGTTCTGGCCCTACAACGAGGTGCGCAACAAGTGCGCCACCCGGGTTGCCAATCGACCCGCGATTCGATGGCTGGCTGAGCATCTACTGGCCGCCGGCGCCGACGGCCTGGTCGTCGTCGTGGGGCACCTGGCCCAAAGCGTGCGTGGTGCGCTCCACGGCGTGGAGGGACCCGTCACTTACATCGAGGCTCCCCCCACCGAAGGCACGGCCCTCGCTGCCCTGCGCGCCGCCGAAGTAGCCGAGGACGACGAGCTGCTGCTGGCCTATGGCGACATCGTCACCGAGCGGCGCAACGTGGTGGACGTGGTGAACAGAGGGCGGGAAGCCGACCGTCCCGCCGTTCTCGCCGCACCGCTCAAGACGGCCGGGGGCAGCAGCGGCGACTGGATCGACTTCAAGGTGCGCGACGGCGAGCTGAAGGAGATCTGGGGCCATCCACGAGGCTCCGAGGGACATGTGATGGGCGGCGTGGCGCACCTGCGAATGGACCGGGATGGCGAGTATCTGCGCGGCAACCCGGGCCTGGTCACCAAGGTAGAGGTGGGGGGGATGCCCGCCGTGGAGGCCGACCTCTCCGCCAGCCTTCAGCTCATGATCGAGTCCCAGCACCCCGTCGCCGCCGTGGAGAGCACCGATGTGTGGTGCGATCTCGACAAGCCGTGGCACATATTGCGGGCCAACTACCGGTGGGTGAAGCATCTCATCGGCCAGTACGAGGAGGATGTCATCCCCGACGGCTGCACCGTGGACGATTCGGCGGACATCAACGGCCGAATCGTCCTCTCGCCGGGCGCGAAGATCGGCAAGCGCGTGGTCATCAACGGCGGAGCCTTCATCGGTGAGGACTCGGAGGTTACCAACGGCGCCATCGTGGACGGCCCAACCCACATCGGGCGGGAGTGCCGGGTGCGCCACTACTGCCAGCTCGAGGCGGCGGCCATCGGCGATGAGTGCATCCTGAGCCATGCTGCGGAGTTCTGCGGCGGCGTGGCATTCGAGCGAGTGTACTTCTACCACTACATGGAGATCGCGGGCGTGGTGGGGGCGTCCGTCGACTTCGGCGCCGCCACCGTGTGTGGTACGCTTAGGTTCGATGATGGACTCACGACCCACCGGATCAAGGGCCGAGCCGAGGTGCCCTCCGATGGCGCCAATGTGGCCTACTTCGGAGACTACTCCCGCACGGGGGTCAACGCCATCATCATGCCCGGAGTGAAGACGGGCGCCTACTCCCTCGTTGGACCCGGCGTAATCCTGTACGAAGACCTTCCCAGCCGGAAGGCCGTCTTCGCCCAGCAAGAGCATAGGATCATCGATTGGGGACCCGAGCGATATGGCTGGTGAGCAAGACCAGAACAGGCAGATACACGCCACCGTCAAGGGGCGCGTTCAGGGGGTGGGGTTCCGTCACTTCACGACGCAGCAGGCCACCGACTGCGGTGTTACGGGCTATGTGCGGAACCTGCACAACGGCGACGTGGAGGTGCTGGCTGAGGGTCACGAGGATGATCTCCGTAGCTTCATTGATGCTCTGCGCCAGGGCCCCCGGTCGGCCCGGGTGGAGGACGTGAAGGTCGATTGGGGGCAGCCGACCGGTGAGTACAGCCGGTTCCGGGTGACGTACTAGGAGGAGTGGCCATGGCCACGCGGGATGACGCGGTGGAGTACGACTGGCCGAGCCTGGAAGAGCCCGCCCGCTCGGCTTTGCGTCAGGCGGTCGCGGTGGTGGGGGAGCGCACCGAGCCCACGGGCATCATCGCCGCCGGCTCCATCCTGCGCGGCATGGGCGACCCGCGTAGCGACATCGATCTGTACGTGATCCACGAGCAGCCCTGGAAGCAGCGTCTTCAGCGCCGCCTGGCGGGAGTCCGGGTCGAGATCTTCATCAACAACGAGCGCTCGGTCCGAGGCTACCTGGAGGAGGAGCGAGTCGAGGGCCGGCCCGTCACCGCCCACATGCTGGCTACGGGTCACGTGGTCCTCTGCCGGAGGGAGCAGGTCCGGCGGATCATCAAGCAGGGTCGGGACCAGGTCAGCCATCCTCCCGAGGTGTCGGGCCAGGCCCTCCTGATGCAGCGTTACATGATCGTCGACTCCCTGGAGAACGCCATGGACGTGGCCCAGCGTGATCCCGTGACGGCCATCATGATCCTGCATGAGGTTGTGACGAGCCTGGTCCGGTACCGCTTCACTTCGACGGGCCATCACATCCCGCGGACCAAGGAGCTGCTGCCCAGGATGGCCGAGATCGATCCCGAGCTGGCCTCCCTGGTCCACCGGTTCTGTGGCGCCCCGGGTCTCGACGGGCGCCTGGCCTTGGCAACACGGATCGCCCATCACACCATCGGCGTAACCGAGTTCTTCGAGTGGGAGTCCGAGAGGATCCCCGTACCTGAAGCCTCCGACTGACCCCGGCGCTAGGCCAGCACTTCGCCCGGATCGACGTACGGCAGATCGAAGGTCTCGGCCACACCCGGATACACGCACTTGCCATCCACGATCTGCAGCCCGAGCTTCAAGGCCTCATCCTCGGTGCACGCCGCCCGCCAGCCCTTCTCGGCGATCTCCAAGGCATACGGCAAGGTTGCGTTGGTGAGGGCCCACGTGGATGTCCGGGGCACGGCGGCGGGCATGTTGGTCACGGCGTAGTGGACCAC
>WJIW01000049.1 GCA_014730065.1 Armatimonadia bacterium
GATGTGGATCGGGCTCAGCGTGTTCGCCCTGGGCGCCTTCATCAGAGCAACGGTAGGCCTGCCATCGGTTCGGACCGAGCACGCCCCCGCCGCGCCCCCGCCCCCGCCCTCAGCGGGTGACCGTGCGCCCGCCGCACCCGATATGGCGGCGGCCGAGGAGGGGCAGGCCGGGGAGGTGCCGACCTCATGACTCTCTCCGTCGTCGTGCCCGCCTTCAACGAGGAGATGACCGTCGGCGCGGTCATCGAGGAGCTGCGCGGCCTTTCACCGCCCCCCGAGATCATCGCGGTGGACGACGGCTCCACCGACGGCACCCTGGGGATCCTGCGGTCCGTGGCTGGACCCGACCTTACCGTCATCGCTCAGGCGAGCAATCGCGGCAAGGGGTGTGCCGTTCGGGCGGGGATCGCGGCCGCGACGGGCGACATCATCGCTCTCCACGACGCCGATCTGGAGCTCGCCGCCGCGCCGCTCCTGGAGATGGCCGCCATCATCGATGAAGGCCGGGCCGACGCCGTGTTCGGGTACCGGTTCAGCGATGACGGCGGAGGGACGGCATGCCGGACGGGCAACGCCTGCCTGACGGCCATCGCCAACCGCCTACACGACGCCACCTTGGCGGACGTCTCGTGCGGCCAGAAGGTCTTCAGGGGTGATCTACTGCGCTCCCTCCCCCTCCGTGCCGAAGGCTTTGAGCTTGAGGCCGAGCTGACGGCGCTGACGCTTCAAGCCGGGGCCCGCATCATCGAGGTGCCCGTGTCTTACCGGCCCCGGAGCCGCAGCGACGGCAAGAAGGTACGGTACTTCCGCGACGGCCTTAGGGCGCTTCTCACCCTCCTGAAGCTGCGCCGGCCGCCCGGGGCCATGCTCGCCGAGGAGGAGCGCGTCCATCCATGAGCGCCGCCGAGGCCGCCATACCCGGGCACCCGCCCGAGAGGCCGGACACCGCCGCGCCATCGGCGCGACCCTTCCCCACCCGGTCCGACAAAGCGTCCCTCATCATCATCGGCGTGGCGCTCGCGCTGCTGGTACTGGGGATCCGAGGGTACGGACCCTCCATGTCCGATACCTGGTACCATCTCGCCCTCGCCGACGAGACGCTGGAGCGAGGCGGCGTGCCGCTGTGGGACGACTGGGAGTTCGCGCCATACGGCCGTCCCAACCTCTACCCGCCCGTGCTGCACATCCTGCTGGCTGCCACGGCGGCCGTGACGGGGGGCGTCCTCAACGCCGGCGCCGTCTTCGCCGCGGTCTTCATGCCCCTGGGCATGCTCACGACCTGGCTGGCGGCCCGGAAGCTGCTCAATGACCGCATGGCATTCCTCGCCCTGGTGTTCATGCTGCTGGACATGGCCCACCTGGTGATCATGAACGCCTACATCGCCTCATGTCTCGTCAACATCCTCATGCCTCTGCTCCTGGTGGCCATCCTGCGCCGCCGGAGCTGGTTGGCCATCGCCTTGCTCACCGTCCTCTACTACTCCCACCTGGGCTTCCCCCATGTGGTGTCCCTGGGACTGCTGCTCTTCGGAGTGGTGGAGCGGGCGTATCTGCGTCTGGCCCTGAAAGTGGTCGGCATCTCCTTCCTCTTCTGGACCCCGTGGCTGGCCCATGTGGCCCGGCACTGGGAGTGGGTCAGCCACGTCTTCAGTGGTGGCGGCATGCCCGGACCACTGATCTTCAAGCTGTTGGCCCTTCAGTTCATCAACCTGCTGGTCGTCGTCTGCGGCATCATCGGGGCGCGAAAGCTGTGGAAGCGCGGCGGGTTCTACCGGATCATCCCTTGCATGATGGTGGGCTTCCTGCCCATCCTGCTCTCGTACGGTGGCCGCTACCTGATGCACACATTGCCCCTGTGGGCCATGGCCGGAGCCTTCGCGGTGCAGGGCATCCTGCCCCCCGACGCGACCCGGCTACGGCATGTGCTGCTGGTGGCCTTCACACTCCTACCGGCACCCACTGTGGTGTTCGGCGACAAGCCATCGCCCATGCCGCTCACGTCCTCCCATATGCTCCTGCTCATGCCCTTCAGCGACGCCGGCTTGGGGGACGAGGACCGCAACGAGAAGTACGGCCCCGACTGCGAGCGGCTCGCCGATTGGCTCCGCACCCATACCACCCCTGACGAAGTGATCCACACGAACAAGGAGTGGGTGGCCGACGCCATCGCCCTCCTCGCCGACCGGCCCACAGACTTCGGCGCCTGGTGGGAGTGTGGGAACGAGCGCTGGAAGCGGTACAACCGGGCGTGGCGCGATGACCGCGAGTCATCGGTCTTCGTGGCCCTGAAGCCCAAGTACGACGCCGGCTCCATCTTCAACGAAACGCCGCCCATGCCGGGGATGGACGAGACCATCGAGATCGGCCGCTTCCAGGTGGGGATCCGGCATCGGCACGAGTTCCGCGCCAATGAGACCTTGGTACCCCTGACCGACATGAAGCCCGTGCGCGTCGACGGCGCCGCCGGCAGCGTGAAGCTCACGTGGCCCGAGTCGCCCATGTCCATCGTGGAGCGGGCGCGAGTGATGGCGAGCCTCGACGAGCACCCGAGCAAAGAGGGCTTCGACCCACGCCTCCGCTGGGCCATCCCGCACGACTCCGGCGCCCGGCTGGCGGCCATCGAGATGCCCGTGCCGATCGGCGACTTCGAGGGGGTTGAGGTACGGATACGGTCCGACCGAGTGGACCCGGTCACCCTCGGCCTACGGCTCGAGGGCGGCGGTGAGGAGCGTTTCGAGATCGTCTTCCCCATGGAGGGAGAATGGCGGCTGATCCGCATCCCCCGGGCGTGGATGGAGAGCGACCGGGAGGGCGAGGGCCTCCCCCCCGTCGAGGCCGTTTATCTGTCCTGGGCGGCCGAGGAGCCGCTGCCGCGCCGGACGCTGGAGGTGCATCATGTCCACTTACTGCATGAGGAGTAGCCGCGGCTGGTCACTGGTCGAGATCCTGGTGGTCATCGCCATCATCGCGGTGCTCGCGGCCATCCTCTTCCCCGTCTTCGCCCGGGCGCGTGAGAAGGCCCGGCAGACCTCGTGCCTGTCGAACCTCAAGCAGCTCGCCACCGCGGCCACGCTGTACAGCGACGACTACGACGGCTACCACACCAGGGGCCAGTTTGCGCCCTTCACGGGCGTGCACACCTGGCTGGACGCCATCGAGCCTTACCTGAAGAACGAGCAGGTCGCCATCTGCCCCACGGCTCGGCGCACCGACGATCTCCCCCACTCCTACGGGTACAACATCGCGTGGTGGGGAGCGGGCGATGTGCCCGACGGCATGCATGGCATCCAGGACCGCTACCCCGTGCATCAGTCCAATGTCAGGGAGCCCTCGGAGACGCTGTGGATGGTGGACTTCGAGCGGTACTGGGGGTGTGGCCTGGAGTTCGGGGTCGAGGAGCCCACCTGGCGGCACAACGAGGGTGCTAACGCCGCTTTCGTCGATGGCCATGCCAAGTGGTACAAGGAGCTGGAGGATCGGGTTTGGACGGTGAACGTGGATTAGCCACGGCGCGGACGGGGACGCCCGCGCCCACCCCTAGCATTCCTCGCCCGCGCCCGCCCCGCAATCACCGTTGCCCGCGTACTCGGCCACCCTCTGGGAGCCTACCGCTCGCCCATGGGCTTGGGGGGTGCGATGCCCTCGGCCGGTCGCTCGCGCCCGGGGAACCCGTACTCCTCCCGTACCTCCAGCATCACGTCATAGCTACGCTGAGCAACGCCGCGGAAGATACAGTTCGAGGAGGCGAGGACGTATCCGCCCTGGTCAACTCCGCCGTGCTCCAGAGCGTAGAGGGTGGACTCCCGGATGAGCTCCTCCTCGCCCTCCTGGAGGTAGCTGCAGTCGACGTTCCCGAAGAGGGCGACCTTGTCTTGGCAATGCCGCTTGACTTCGCGGATGTCCACGCCGGCCATGGGGTCGATGGAGTGAATGGCGTCGGTACCCGAGGCCATGAGCTGATCGAGGATGGGCATGATGTCGCCATCGGTATGCTTCACCGTCCACATGCCCAGGTCGTGTAGGCCAGTGACAAAATCGGTCAGGACGGGGGTGACGAACTCGGCGAACATGGTGGGCGACAGGAACGGACCCGTGTTGAAGCAGTAATCGCTGCACATGAAGACGATCTCTGCTCCGGAGTCCCTTAGCGCCCTGGCCATGGCTAGCTGGTCGCGCACGGCCTGCGCCGACTTTTCCTTGGCCTCCTCGGCGTGGTCCGCCAGCCACATGACATGGTCCATCATGTGCTCGCCCGAGGGGATGGCATGGGTGGGATCCAGAAACGCGGAGAGCATGTAGGTGTCCCCGGCCCGCTCCTTGATCAGCTCCAGGCACCGGCACTGCGCCGGCAAGGGGAGCCAGTGGGTGCCTGTGATGGCGCTCCAGTGGAACCGCTCCGCAACCCGCACCCACAGGTCGGCGTTGCGCTTAAGAAGGTCATCGACCTCCGCCGGGCCTTTACCCTCCAGGTGGTGACCTCGGATGGCCTCTATGCCGAACTCCTCGGCCGTGAGCTGGTACTCAAGCTCGATATGGGGGACTCGCCCCTCGGGAGTCTCGTGCCTAAGTGCTCTCAGAATGCTGTCACGCGGCGTCAACGGGACGCCTCCTCACGGATCTCGGATTCGCCCGGATCACCCGGGCAGGGGCAGTGCGTCGATAAGTGTGGCGGGTATGCGCGCCGTCGAGCCCTCGGTCCACTCGAGGAGCTGGTAGGTCTCGCCGCCCTCCCAGTCGATCCACAGCAGCGCGCCGCTCGCGGTGAAAGCGACAGGCCAGGGGCGGGCGCCCGGAAGCTCCCCGGCGACCTGGCCGGTGGCGGCATGGAACACGCGGTCGCCGCAAGCCACCAGACTGCCGTCCAGCGACCACACGGGTCTCAGGCGCATGGGGGGCCACTCGGGCGTGCGCCGGGCGATGGGCTGGGCCCACCGGGCCTGGGGGCGGAGCATGGGCGCCTCCTGCTCGGAGCCCGGCGGCACCACGGCCAGCCACGATTCGCCCGCATCGGGCAGCTCGTCTCCCCAGTCCAGGGGGTTAGCCGGGCGGTAAGCATCGATCACCGCCGACCACTGCCCATCGGGCGAGGGTGCCCACAGCCGGGGTTCGTCCCAGCAGATGCGCACGCCGCCCGTCACCGGGTTGACGCTCACGCCGTGCCACTCGAGCCACGGCCCGTCGGCGCGCTCGACCCGCCGTGCCGCGCCGTGGGGCAGATCACCCGTCATCCAGCCCCTGGGCTCACACAACACCTCTCCCGACGCCAGATCGACCATGTACGGACCCGCGGCGCCCAGGTCCAGGGAGCTGATGAAGATGCCGGTGGTGCCGAGGATGTCCAAGGGGGCCTGGCCGGGCAGGCCGCGGAGCGCGATCCACTCGCCGCCCAGATACGGCCGCTGGTACCAGGCCGGAGCCTGGCGATCATCCTCCGACGGGTACGTCCCGTACATCAGCAGGCCATCGGGGCTCAGGGCGCCTACGACGAGGTCCTCGGGCGCTAGGCCGAGCATCTGAAGCATCGCCGTTCCCGGGGGCGGAGCAGTGAAGGGCCCGCCCGCCACAAGGTCGGCCTCGGTGAAGTCATCCCGCCACTCGGGCACCCCGGACCATCCGCCGATGAGCAGGTACGATCCACCATCGTCGGGCGCCAGCACGGCGCCCGTCTCCATGGAGCCCCCGATGGGATACCGGTCACGGGTGGCGCAGGGATAATGCCATGTGCTTGTGCCGGCCAGATACGGGCCAAGGTCGCCATAGGCCCGAGCCGACGGGGCGAGGTCCTCGCCTCCGATGACGACCACGGTGCCCCGAGCCGTGCGCCAGGCCTCGGCCCAATGCCCGCCGCCGGAGTGTGCGATCCGCTCGGCCTCCAGAATCGTGCCGTCCCGGTCGACCAAGACCTCGGCGCCGGGGATCAGTACAGGCCCACCGGGGGCGACCCGGTGCATCGGCACGGCCGGGGCCATGACGGCGATCAGCAGTGCGAGGGGGATCATCACTCGGCCTCACCCTCCTCGCCGGCCTCGGCGTCCCACAGCAGCTCGCTCTCGCCGGTGGTTGAGTCCACCAGCCACAGCGGGCCCGGCGGCGCTCCCTCCAGGTAGCAGATGCGGCTCTCGTCGATCCAACCGGCCCGGGCCTCGTCACCCTCGCCGGGCCAGCGCAGCAGCGAGATGACCGTGCCCTGACCTCGATCCAGCACCACGGCATCGGCCTCGCCGTCGCCCCTGAACACGCCGATGGGCTCATCGGTGCGGCGGTCCCTCGGGAAGTACAGCAGCAGTCGGGTCGAATCCAGCGACCAGGCCAGGAACCCGGGCATGGGGGCGTTGTGCGCCCAGCCCGGCCTGCCGCGCTGGTAGCGTGGCCGGGTCTCGTAACCCGCCGGTGCCACGGCCACCTTCACGACTCGGCCGTTGAGCGCGGGGGCCTCCACGATGGCGACCACCTTGCCGTCGGGTGCGGGCTCGATCCACTCAGTAAGCGCCGTCCGCTCGGTGCTGCCCAGAATGTGCCGGCTGCGATCATCGAGCACGTACACGTCGAGCTGGGAGCGGCCCACCCGGATGCCGGGGCTCCCCTTGCCACAACGTATGCCCTCGGCGGCGATGGCCGGCTCTCCGCCGCCTATGGGCACGGCCAGCAGCTTGTCGGTGGCGGGATCGGCAACCAGGACCCGGTCATCACCGGGCGTCCACGCCACGCCCGCCGCTTCGGCACACTCCACTTCCTCCACCTTCGATGCGTCATTGGATGCCATGGGCGTGACCCGTAGCTCACCCACCCCTGGGCGTACCCGCTCCAGCCACGCGATCCGGGAGTCGTCGTCCGACCACGCGGGATGCACTCCCGGCGACGGGTTGCCGGGCGCGAGAAGCTCGGGGTCCTCCCCCGACGAGCCGGCCAGCCACAGGCCGCTTCGGCCCTCCCGGGTGCCCGTCCATGCCAGGTGCCTGCCGTCCCTGGACGGTATGGCGAGGGACAGAGCGCCATCGGCGCCGGCACCGGCCATCGGCCGCGGCTCCTCGTTGGGCGAGGTCTCGAAAACGGTGGCGGGAGCGGGCTCGGCCCCCTCGGTTTGCGGCTCCGAAGGGATGACCTCGCCCTGGCGCCACCCTCGGACGGCGGCGATAGTAGCCAGCACGATCACCGCCAGAAGCGCCGTGATCAGGAAGGCGACCGCGAAGTCCTTGGGGGTCGCTCGGTTCTTGCGAGTGGTCTTTCGCTTCTTCTTCGGCATGAACGACCTCGGTGTCTCCGGTACCGACAGACCCGATTCACCCGGAGGGCGGGGTCTCCCTTCCGGAGGTCTCCTCGACGCGTATGCGATAATGGGGGTACGTGCTATCGCGCGCCAGACTACCGAGGAGGAGACATTCTGAGTCGCACGAGCCCCATTGCAGCCCTTCTTGCCGACATGATCCTGGATGGCACCTTGCGCAATCCCTGGCACTCGCTGCGCGAGGTCGCCCCGAGCCTCGACGATGACATGATGGGCTTCACGCCCGTCCCCAAGGCTACCGTGGACTGGAAGGACGACTACAACTGGTCGCCCGATCGGCCCGTGGTCCGCACGCCGCGAGCTGCGATGATCCACGCCATCGGAGCCGCCGGGCTCTGCGGTGATCGCATCGCCGACCGCACCAAGGCCCATGCCGAGAAGGAGTGGGACCGGATCCGGAAGCGGCCCCCGACCAGCTCCGAGGGCCTGATCAAGGCCGTGGGCTCGGCCACCCGGAGGCTCCAAGCCCGGGCCCGCCGGCTCGACGACGATGACCTGACTCGAACCGTCGACCTGTGGGGCGTCGACGCCCCCTTGCTGCTGGTGCTCTTCGATGGCGGGCTGCTGCATACGGCTTGGCATCTCGGCCAGGTGAGCCTCATGGCCCATTGGCACAAGGCTCGCAATCAGGCTAATCTCACCGCCGCCGCGGGCAAGGCCCCCAAGCCGCCCAAGTACCCGGGCCGCCGGAGCTGGGCACCGCGGGAGATGTCCTCACCCACGGAGATGTGCCTCCACTTACTCCATGCGGCCTACGAGGAGAGCCCTTGGCACAGCCTCAAGCTGATGCTCAAGGGCGTCACCAAGGACGAGATGAACTGGCACCCGTACCCCTGGGGCCTGGGCGTGGACGCGCCCATCTACGCCTCAATGGTCCATGCGGCCCGGAGCAAGGTGGTTGACGGCGAGACGACTTTCGGCAAGGGCGACCTGGAGGACGCCCAGCCCGTTCTCGGCGAGAAGTGGTGGGACACGAACAAGCCCGCGCCCCTGCTGAAGGCGCTGGATCTGGCCCATGAGTATCTCATGGAGCTTGTGGAGAAGTTCCCGGAGGGCGAGTGGCGGGAGCACCGTCCCGTGCGATTCACCCGGCAGCCCCGGCCGTGGAAGGCCATCTCGACCCTGGCGACCCTGGACTCGTTCCTGGGCGGCCGCATCAGCCTGGTACGAGACGCGTACACCCTGGTGGCGAGCGGCGCGGCGTAGACACAGTAACCGCGCACTCGGGTGCGTACGCTTCCGCACACAGGGCATTGGCGCCGATCGCGACGTTCGCCACCATGGGCACGGTGATGCGCCATGGCTGGACCCGTTAGACCGCGAGCCAAGACGGAGCTATGGATCGGAGCCGGAGTGCTACTGCTCCTGGTGCTGGTCCTCGGCGGGTACGTGGGGCTTCGGTCGCTTGCTGCGCTGGCCTGGGCGTCGGCTTACAGCGACCCGCCCGGGACTGAGCGGGAGCCGGACCGTACGGACCCCAATGAGATCCTGCCGTCAGCGGCCGAGATGGAGGCCGTCCTGCGCGATGCCGACGATGCTACGCCTTCGCAAGCAGGCAACTCCACTGCCGAGTGGGTGCCGAGCGAAGGCCGGGCCGTGCCATCCATCACCTTGAGTGACGGGATTCAGGGCGGCATTCACCTTGTCGACGCCTGGCTCGAACCGCCGGAGGCAGGATGCGTGTGGGTGGAGATCCGCCATGCCGAGCTGGGCCACCGGCTATCCGTGTGGAAGACCGTGGGACGCACCCACATCGTGGTGCCAGCCCGATCGGAGTCGGGCCAGGTGTTGCACTTCGAGACCGAAGCGATGGTCGATGAGGGCAACTGGGAGTACACCTACCCCGCCCTCTTCCAGATCTGGTTTCGGCCAGCGTCGGGCGGCCCCGACCAGCTCCTGGTGGAGACCCAGAAGGAGACCCACGGCTGGATGCGCTGACGTGGTCCATGCAACAAAGAGCGGAGCCGCTGGCGCGGCCCCGCTCCCTATGGCATTCTCCGGCCTCGACTACTTGCCCAGAAGCTCCTTGGCCGTGTCCACTGCGGACGCGGCGTCGGGGGCGTAGCCGTCGGCGCCGATCTCGTCGGCATAGGCCTGGGTCACCGGCGCTCCGCCAACCATGACCTTGACCTTGTCCCGGACGCCCTTCTCGGTCAGGGTGTCCAGGGCATCCTTCATGGCCGGCATGGTCGTGGTGAGCAGCGCGGACATGGCGATGATATCCGCCTTCTTCTCGTTGACCGTGGTCACGAAGGTCTCGGCGGGGACGTCCACGCCGAGATCGATGACCTCATAGCCCGCGCCCTCGAGCATCATGGCGACGAGGTTCTTGCCGATGTCGTGAAGGTCGCCTGCCACGGTGCCGATGGCGATGCGCGCCTCGGGCTCCACGCCACCCTCGGCCAGAAGGGGCCTGAGGATGTCCATGGAGCCCTTCATGGCCCGGGCCGCGATGAGCACCTCGGGCACGTAGAACTCGTTGGCCTTGAACTTCTGGCCCACGACGTTCATCCCCGGGACCAGACCCTCGGTGACGACGGTCTGTGCCTCGGTGCCCCCGTCCACTAGCTCCTGGGTCAGGGTCTTCGCCGTGTTCAGATCGCCGTTGATGATCGCCTGGGAAAGGTCGCCCAGCTCCGCCATGTGATATTCCCTCCGCTATCCACTGCTGGCGCGTAGCGCGCCTGATGTATTGATCTCGGCGGACGGGCCTCTCGGCCCGAGCCTCCGCCGAAATGCACACTTCCGTCGTTTCCCGAAATGACCTCGGAGATTCCTTCCAAAGGTTCTATTCCGAGCCGGGAAATAGCATCTCGTCGGCGAACACCATATCAAAGTCCAGCCGCCCCGCCAACTCCAGATACTCCGCCCGGTCGCCAATCAGCGATGCTTGCGCCCCATGATCGGCCGACACCAGGGCCAGGTAAGCGCCCGCTCCCGCGGCGTTCCCCACCGCCCGGGCCCGGTCCACCAGCTCCCTGGGGAATAGCCCGATGTCCGCCGCCCGGCCCGGATTCACGTAGCTCCCGAAGGCGCCGGCCAGGAGGATCTCCTGCACGTCCGCCACCTCCACGCCACACTCATTCATGGCGATCCGCACGCCGGTGGCGATGGCTCCCTTGGCGAGCTGAAGCTGCCGCACATCGCGCTGGGTGAGAACCACCGGTCCATCCAGCGCGCTCTCCTCGGCGGTTGCCAAAATGGCCGCCGGGGCGTCATCCAGGGTCACGATGCGCGCCTGGAGCGCGTCGGGCAGGTGCCCCGCCTCGGCCTCGGGCAGCATCCGGCCCGTCTCCAGAATCAGACCGGCATCCAGGAGGCACGCCACGGCATCGATGAGCCCGGTGCCGCAGATGCCCCGAGACGCCTGGTCTCCGATGGTGGTGATGCGCAGATCGTCGTTCTCCAGGAACACGTGATCGATGGCGCCCGAGGCGCCGCGCATGCCGTGCTTGATCTGCGCGCCCTCGAAGGCCGGGCCGGCGGCGGTGGAACAGGCGACCAACCGGTTCTCGTCGCCCACCACGATCTCGCCGTTGGTCCCGATGTCTATGGCCACCCGGGCGCCCTCTAGCCGGTGCATCCCCGTCGACAGGATCACGCCCACGGTGTCCGAGCCTACCCAGCCCGCGATGTTCGGGAGGGTGCAGAACCGGGCTCCCCGCGCCACGTCGCTCATGCCGAGCTCCCGGGCTGGCGCGATCACCGAGCGATGCACGCCCGGGATGTAGGGGGCCTGGGGAATGTTCCGGGGGTCGGCGCCTACGAAGATGTGGGACATGGTTGAGTTGCCCACCAGGCGCACGCCATACACATGACGAGGATCGATCCCCGCCATCTTGGCCAGGCGCGCGACCAGCTCTCGCACGCATTCCCGGGCGGCCTCGGAGAGAGTGCGGACGCCCCGGCCCGATTCGTTGATATGGGTGATCCGGGAGACCACGTCGTCGCCGTAGGCCACCTGGGGGTTCACCTCGGAGGTCACGGCGAGCTGGGTGCTGGTCGGCAGGTGAGCGAGGTAGGCGACCACCGTAGTGGTGCCCAGGTCCACCGCGACGCCATAGCATTCGTTCACCGTGTTCCCCGGCTCCACCCCCATGAGCACACCCTCGCGATGGACGGCGGTGACCCTGAACTCGTCGGCCCTGAGGGCTTCACTGAGCCCGGGCAGGACGGCGGGGAAATCGACGGTGTCGAGCTGCACGTCTTCGGCGGCCAGGGCATCGAGGACCCGGCTGAGGTCATCGCGCTGATCCTCGAGGCTGGGCTCGGCCAGCTCCAAATAGTGCTTCCGGATCTCCGCGCCCGGGCCCAGCTCGATGTCATCCAGAGAGCTGTCTTCCAGGATGGCAGCGACGGTGCCCCGCACGTCGGCGGGCAGGTGAACGACCAGGTCCGACTCGACGGTGGCGATGCAGCCCAGTCGCCAGCCCTTGGCCAGATCCTCATCGCTCAGCTTCTCGCGCTGCACTTCGGTCCGGCCGGTCTCGCCCTCGATGATCTGGCAGCGGCAGCGGCCGCAGATGCCTTGTCCTCCGCATGGCGCGAGAAGGGAGACGGCTCCCGCTTTGGCGGCATCCAGGAGGGTCGTGCCCTTGGGGATCTGAACGTGGACATTGTCGGGCTCGAACTTGACGTCACACTCGCTCACGGTCTCGGCTCCTCGATAGCACGGGCCGCGCTGCAGCGCGGCCCGTGTGTGTCTCGGTCAGTTATTGCCGCCCTGGGAGC
>WJIW01000465.1 GCA_014730065.1 Armatimonadia bacterium
CCATGACCATCGTGCCCGATGGCGACTTCCCCATCATCAGCGCCGAAAAGGGGTTCGCGAACATCATCGTCGAGACCCCGCCCGTGCGAGGAGAGGGTGACTGCCGCTTGCTCGAGCTCTCCGCCGGCACCAGGGTGAACATCGTGCCCGATGAGGCCGTCGCCCTGGTGAGCGGGCTCTCCGAAGAGTATCTGACGGCCCGAGCGGCCGCTTTCATGGCCAGCCACCCCCGGAGCCGGCTGACCATCGAGCCCGTGGGCGACGCGCTCAAGGTGACCGCTCAGGGCACGCCCACCCATGCCTCCACCCCCGAGAAGGGCCACAGCGCGCTGCTGGACCTGGCCGAGTTCCTGGCCCCCGAGCCTTTCGCCGCCTCGGCGCCCGAGCGGGCCGTGCGGTTCGTGGACCAGCTCTTGGGTCAGGACCTCCATGGCGAGCGGCTGGGCACCTACGCCCATGACTCGAAGATGGGCCACTGCACCTGCACGGCGGGCAAGGTGGAGGCCACCGAATCGGGGTCGGTGCGGGTATGGCTCAACCTGCGCCCCGTGCGTGGCCAGACCATCGACAGCGTTCGCAAGGCCATCGAGGGATCCGTCGCCGAGCTGGCGGCCCGGACTGGCGGGGAGTACTCCGTCGCCGCCCACGACACGTGCCGGGAGCCGCTGTACGTGCCCGAGGATTCGGAGCTGGTGCGGGGCCTCCAGAGGGCCTACCGAGACGTGACGGGTGAGCCGGCGACTTGCGAGTCCATCGGAGGAACCACCTTCGCCAAGGCCTTCGAGAATGCCGTGGTGTTCGGACCCGTGGCCGATGGAGACCCGCCCCTGGCCCACGAGCGCGACGAGAGGGTTACCATCGAGGCCCTGGTCCGGAACGCCAAGCTGTACGGGGCCGCCATCTGGCACCTGGCCGGCGAGCAATCGGGGACGGGGTGACGAGCTAGCCATGGAGGGCGCCAGACAGGTCGTCATCGGCACCGCCGGCCACGTAGACCACGGCAAGACCACCCTCACCAGAGCGCTCACGGGCATCGACACCGACCGCCTGAAGGAAGAGAAGGAGCGGGCCCTGTCCATCGATCTCGGTTTCGCCCCCCTCACTCTGCCGGGCGGCCGAGCGGCCTCCGTCGTCGATGTCCCCGGCCACGAGCGGTTCATCAAGAACATGGTCGCGGGCGTCACGGGCATGGACGTGGTGGTGCTGGTAATCGCCGCCGATGAGGGCGTCATGCCCCAGACCCGGGAGCACCTGGACATCGTAACCCTCCTGGACGTGAGCGCGGGCCTGGTCGCCCTCACCAAGATCGACATGGTCGAGCCGGACTGGCTGAGCCTCATGAAGGGCGAGGTGGCCGAGTCCCTCAAGGGCACGCCCTTCGAGGGAGTGCCCATCGTGCCGTGCTCGGGGGTGACCGGTGAAGGCGTGGAGGAGCTGCGCGAGCGCCTCGGGGAGCTGGCCGACCATGCCGTCGCCCGGGACTCCAAGGCGCCCCTCATGCTCGCCGTGGACCGGGTCTTCGTGATGAAGGGCTTTGGGACCATCGTGACGGGCACGGTGAGCCGGGGCCGGGCCCAGGTGGGCGATGAGGTGGAGATCCTGCCCCATGGCCGGCGCAGCCGCGTGCGGTCCATCCAGGTCCACGGCTCCGACGTACCCGAGGCCCTCGCGGGCCATCGCGCGGCACTCAACCTGCAGGGCATCACCGCCGAGGAGGTCGTGCGCGGGGACGTCATCGCCCATCCGGGCTCCCTGTCTCCCTCATCCATGCTCGACGTGTCCCTGCGTGTTCTGGAGCACGCCGCGGCTCCCCTGGAGTATTGGGATCGCGTCCGAGTGCACCTGGGCACGTCGGAGGTCATTGGCCGGGTGGTGCTGCTTGGCGAGGCTCAGGCGCTGGCTCCCGGTGAGTCGGGGTTCGTGCAGCTTCGGCTGGAGAGCCCCGTGGCCACCACCGAGGGAGCCCACTGCGTGCTCCGGACCTACTCGCCCGCCCGGACCTTCGCCGGCGGCCAGGTGGTGGACCCCGCGCCGCCCAAGCATCGGGGCAGGGCGCGACGAGCCGCAGCCCAGGACCTGGAAGCCAGGCGCGAGGGCTCGCCCGATGACCTACTCGACCGGGCCATCGCGGCCATGCCCGGGCCCGCGCCGACGGTGGAGCTACTGAGCGCGGCGGCCCTGCATGACACCGAAGAGAACCGCGACCTCATCGATGCCCGGCTGGAGGACGGCCGGCTGGTCGGCCTCCATGGCGGCCTGCTCGCATCGGCCGAGTCGGTTCGGGCCGCCGAGTTGAAGGTCGCCGAGACCATTGGCGCCTTCCATCACCAGCATCCCCTGCGGGCGGGCGTGGACCGGGGCGAGATCCGCCGGCGGCTGGGTGCCCTACCCTCGCCCCTCGCCCGAACGGCACTGGAGCGGCTCATCGCGTCGGGCCAGGTGGTGGCGCTGGACTCCGACCGGGTACGCGCGGCCAGCCACGAGCCCGCCCTCGACGAGGCCGGCCGAGACGCTGCCGACGCGCTTCTCGCCGCGGCCAAAGCCGAGGGGTACGTGGGCATCGAGCCCGAAGCAGCGGAGTCGACCGATCACCCGGCCGGTGGCGAGCTGATCCAGTACCTGGTCGAGTCGGGCGATCTCGTGCCCGTGGGCGACCGTTACCTCCATAGCGAGGAGCTGGACCGGGCGCGCGGTATCGTGGTCGACCTACTGCGTCGCTCGGGCGGCGCTAAGATCAGCGAGATCCGGGACGCCCTGGCTTCCTCACGCAAGGCGGTCGTCCCCCTGATGGAGCACTTCGACCAAGTCGGCGTGACCCGCCGGCGCGGCGATGAGCGCATCGCCGGGCCCAATGCCTGAAGGAGAAGTCCACCGTGGACCAAAGCCCCCTCCGCCAGCTCCCCTCAGTGAATGAGGTACTCGACACGGAGCCGGGCCGCCGGATGCAAGAGAGCTACCGACGGCCCTTCGTCCTGCGCGCGGTGCGCGCAGCCCTCGACGGCTCCCGGGAGGCCCTCCTCGCCGAGCGGCCGGCGCCGACGTCGCCCGACGAGCTGGCGAGCCGGGCCACGGCGACGCTCGACGACTTGGCGGCCGCGGGACCCCGCCGGGCCATCAACGCGACGGGCGTGATCCTCCACACTGGCTTGGGCCGAGCGCCACTGCCGGCCGCATGGCTGCAGACAGCCTACTGCGACGTGGAGGTCGACCGCGAGAGCGGCGAGCGAG
>WJIW01000003.1 GCA_014730065.1 Armatimonadia bacterium
CGAATACACCCTCCACCTCGGCACCGGTATCGCTGCGGATGCCCCGGATGTCGCTGATCTTGGAGACGCCCCAGAGCTTGAGGGCGAGCCGCGAGGCGGCGTCGGGCAGCTTGGCGAGGATGGGGAACTTCTTGGCCAAGTCACCGAGATTCAGGGGGTGCATAACAAAGCCGAATTTCTCAGGCAAGACGAGTCTCTTCCTTATCTCCCAGTCTGCCAGGGACTGCGCCCTAGGCAGCTAGGCATCCTCTTCGTTCAGGTTCTTGGGCTTCCAGTCATCGCCCGTGCCTTCGGGCCAGACCGCTGTCTCGGTGCCCATGACTCCGGGGTGCGGCAGGCCCGTAAGATCGGTGATGGCGTCCATGATGGCGTAGGCCGCGCCCTCCAGGGCCTCCTTGTCCCGCTTGCCCTGCTCGAGCATGGGCAGATCCACGGGCGGGCCGAAGTGGATCTCCACGGGCCGGGCCCGGAAGAACTTCGCGCCTCTGGGTAGCACGTTCGAGGTGCCGCGAATGCCCACGGGAATGATGGGCGCCTCGGAGAGTGCGGCCAAGTAGGCGGCCCCAAGCTCCGACGGCAGATGGGCGTCATCGACGGGCGATCGCGTGCCCTCGGGGAAGACGAGAACCGGCTGCCCCCCTCGAAGTAGGGCCACGGCAGTGCGAATCGCCTTCCGGTCGGCGGTGCCCCGCTTCACTGGGAAGGCGCCCACGGCGCCGATCAAGCGTCCGAAGACCGGGATCTCGAAGAGCCCCGCGTGGGCCATGTAGCACAGCCGCCGGCGATGCTGGATGGACCCGCCGATGGCGGGCGGATCCAGGTAGCTCATGTGGTTGGAGGCGAGTACGAACCCGCCTTCCTCGGGGATGTTCTCCATGCCCGTCAGCGTGAGACCGCCCATCTTGCAGATCAGCCGGCCCAGGGTGCCGCCCATCCAGTAAAGGAGGTGCCGCCACCAGGTCCATCGTCCCACGGCGGGTATGTCGCCCGGCTTAGGCACTGCAACCATCTCCCTCGACGGCGCCGGCCAGCGCCGCCACCCTGTCCACAACCTGCTCGATGCTCATGCCATCGGTGTTGATCGTCGTCGCATCGGGCGCGGCCGCTAGGGGCGCTGTGGCCCGGGTAGCGTCTCGGTGGTCCCGCTCGGCAATGCTCCGGGTCAGCTCCTCCACAGAAGGCACCGGCAGGCCTCGGTCTCGCAGGTCGCCGGCCCGTCGCCGTGCCCGCTCCTTGGGCGATGCGCTGAGAAAGACCTTCACTTCGGCGTCGGGGAAGACGTTCGTCTGGATGTCCCGTCCCTCCATGACGACGCCTCCCGCGTGCCCCAGCTCGCGCTGCCTCTGAACCATGACCTCGCGCACTCGGGCGTGGGCGCTCACGTGGCTTGCGGCGTCACTGACCCCGTCTTCACGGATGGCCGCGGACACGTCCTCACCGTCCATGACAACCCACTGTCCTCCATCGCTCAAGGGTTGGAACTCGATGTCGATGTCCTCGGCCACCGCTGCCGCCCCGCCCGCATCGGCCGGATCGACGCCCCCTCGCAGGCACCGCAGGGCCACGCATCGGTACATGGCTCCCGTGTCGATGTAGGCGTAGCCCAACCGCTCGGCCACCGCGCGAGCCGCCGTGGACTTCCCCGCCCCCGCCGGACCGTCGATAGCGACGATGGGCCGCTCCCTAGCCGGGGTCATTCGGTGACCTCCTCCACGTCGGCGCCCAGGGTCCGGAGGCCCTCCACGAAGCCCGGGAAGGACGTGTCGATGCACGCCGTATCGCGCACGCGACTCTCGCCCTCGGCCGCCAGCCCGGCGATGACGCCCGTCATGGCGATACGATGGTCGCCCTCGCTCTCGACCTCCGCCGGTCGTAGCGGCCCCGGATGGATGGTCATGCCGTCCTCGTGGGCCTCGACCCGGGCGCCGAAAGCCGCCAGCAGGCAGGCTGTGGTGGCGATGCGGTCGCTCTCCTTGACCCGCAGCTCGGCGGCATCGCGGATCACCGTGGCGGCCTCGGCTCGGCAGGCGGCGAGGGCGGCGATGGGGATCTCGTCGATGGCTCGCGGGATCAGGTCGCCACCGATGCCGATGCCCCGAAGGGCCGATGTCGCGCAGCGCAGATCGGCCACGGGCTCGGCGTCGGCCTGAGATACCGGCCCCCTCGTGACCAGGGCGCCCATCTCCTCGAGAATGTCCAGCAGGCCCGTGCGGGTGGGGTTCACCCCAACCCCTTCCACGGTGATCGACGAGCCTTCGACCACGGTGCCGGCCACCACATGGAAGGCCGCCGAGGAGATGTCGCCCGGCACCCGCACCGACCGCCCGACAAGCTCCGCGGGGCCGGTCAGCTCGCACGTCAGCCCCCGCTGCTCGATCCGCGCCCCAAAGCCCGCCAGCATGCGCTCAGTGTGGTCCCGCGAGGGTCCGGGCTCGATGACCCGGGTCACGCCCTCGCTGCGCAGGCCGGCGAGAAGCACGCACGACTTCACCTGGGCGCTGGCCACCGGCGACCGGTACGTGATGGGCTGGAGGTCGCCCCCCTGCACGCTGATGGGTGGGAGGCATCGCTCGCCCTGTCCCGACACCTCCGCGCCCATAGTCCGCAGCGGGATGGCGATGCGGTCCATGGGTCGGCGCCGGATCGAGCTATCGCCGTCCAGCGTCGCCTGGATGGGGTATGCCGCCACCAGGCCCGCCAGGAGGCGCATGAGGGTGCCCGCGTTGCCCACGTCGAGAGGCACCTTCGGGGCGTCGAGCCCCTCCGACCCGCGGCCGTGGACGACGATCTCCTCGCCGTCATCCTCGATGGCCACTCCCAGTTCGCCCAGGCAGCGGAGGGTGGAGAGGCAGTCCTCGCCTCGGAGGAAGCCGGTGATCCGCGTCTCTCCATCCGCGATGGCGCCCAGCAGCGCGGCCCGATGCGAGATGGACTTGTCTCCCGGCACCGACACCGTGCCTCGCAGGGGCCGTCCGCCGCGGATGACGAGGGACTTCACGACTCGCTCCCCCGGCTAGCATCCAGCTCCCGGCGCATGACGGCGCCCGTGGCCAGCCACTCCTCGACGAAGGCACTGTCGCCCGAGGCCAGTGCCTTGCGAAGGGACGCGATCTCCTTCTCCACCCGCCTCAGGGGATCCTGGACGGAGCGGGCGTTGGACATGAGAATCTGTCGCCAGAGGTCGGCATCCCCGGCGGCGACGCGGGTGGTATCCCGGAGCCCCGTGCCGTGGACCTCCTTGGCCTCGGGGTCGGCGAGAACGGCCCGGGCCAAGGCACTGGCCACGATATGGGGCACATGGCTTGCGGTGGCCACGGCCCGGTCATGCTCCTCGGGCGACATAACCCGGACCCGCGATCCGAGTCCCTCGGCCAGGTCCCACACCGTACGTACGGCGGATCCGTGCGTACGCTCAGTGGGCGTGATGACGTACGTGGCTCCCTCGAAGAGATCGCCCCGAGCGTTCTCCACCCCCGTCTTCTCCGACCCGGCCATGGGATGGCCGCCCACGAAGGATCCGGGGTCATTGAGATAGGCCTCCCCGGCCTTCACGATGACCGTCTTCACCGAGCCCGCATCGGTGACCACGGCATTGGACTTCAGCCCCTGGGTGATGTCGGGCATCATCCGGACGATGGCGTCGGGCGGCTGGCAGAGGATGACGATGTCCGCCTGGGAGCACGCGGCCGCGACGTCATCGGTCACCTCGTCGGCCGCGCCCCGGGTCAGGGCCTTATCGAGGGTTGACTGGGTGCGCGCGCATCCTATGACCCGGTCGGCCAGCCTGCGCTCCTTCAGGGCCAGCCCGTACGAGCCGCCCATCAGGCCGATCCCAATTATCGCTACGGTTCCCATGAGGCGCCTTCGACCCCCTTCCCCGCCATTACCGGCAGGGGTTTCCCCACCACCTCGGACACGGTTCGCACTTGGATCATCAACTCGGAGAAAGCATCGGGCGTCAGCGACTGGGCGCCATCGGAAAGGGCCCGGTCCGGCTGAGGGTGGACCTCGATGATCAGGCCATCGGCGCCGGCGGCGATGCCCGCCATGGACAGGGGCAGAACCAGATCCCGCCGCCCGCCCGCGTGGCTTGGGTCCACGACGATGGGCAGGTGGGTCAGCTTTTGGGCCACGGGCACGGCGGCGATGTCCAGGGTGTTGCGGGTGGTCGTCTCGAAAGTGCGGATGCCCCGCTCGCAGAGGATGATCTTCAGGTTGCCCGTGGCGGCGATGTACTCGGCGGCCTTCAGCCACTCGTCGATGGTTGCTGAGAGGCCCCGTTTGAGCAGCACCGGCGCCCCCGATTCCCCGGCCGCCTGGAGCAGATCGTAGTTCTGCATGTTTCGGGCGCCGATCTGGATCACGTCGGCCTTCTCGGCCACCAGCTCGACGTCCTTGACGGCCCGGGCCTCGGTGACGATGGGGAGCCCCGTCTCGTCTCGAGCCGCGGCCAGCATGTCCAGCCCCGTCTCGCCCAGACCCTGGAAATCGTAGGGAGAGGTCCGCGGCTTGAAAGCCCCGCCCCGGAGCACCTGGGCACCCGCGGCTTTCACGGCGCGAGCGCACTCCAGAATCTGCTCATGACTCTCCACGGAGCACGGACCAGCGCAGACCACCAGGTTCGGGCCACCGAACCTGGCCTCACCCACCTCCACCACACTGCGATCGGACCGGCTCTCCTGGCTGACCAGCTTGTAGGGCTTGAGCACGAAGATGACGCGCTCCACCCCCGGCAAGCTCTCGACCTGGTCGGCGAAGGTCTGCTTCTCGTCATCGCCGGCCCCGATTACGCCGATGATGGTCCGTTTCTCTCCCTGGGACAGGTGGGCCCCGTACCCCGCCTCCGCCAACCTGGCCTGAACCCCTGCCAGGTCATCCTGAGTCGCATCGGGGGTCATGACGACGATCATGCCGGCGCCACCTCCTTCAGAGCCTGCTCCAGGGCCTCGATGAAGCCGCGGTTGTCTTCGTCGGTGCCCACGGAGACTCGGATGTGTGTACTCAGCCCGAAGATATCGCCCGTCCGCACGATGTAGCCGCGCCGCAGCAGCGCATCGAACAGCTCCTGGCTATCCCGGCCGGTGTCCACGAACACGAAGTTGGCCTGGGACGCCGGGCCGGACAGACCCAGGCGCTCGAACTCGCTCATCAGGTAGTCGATGCCCGACCGGTTGGCGGCCCTACCCCGAGGCACTTGATCCGCGTCGGCAAGGCTAGCCACGGCCGCGTCCTGGGCGACCGTGGAGACGTTGAAGGGCGGCCGAACCTGAGCCATGGCGTCCCTCAGGTGATCGGGCACGATGCCGTAGCCCACCCGCAGGCCGGCCAGGGCGTAGATCTTGCTGAAAGTGCGGTACACGATCACGTTCCGGCCCTCGTCAACCCATCGCAGGGACCGGGGGTAATCGTCCCTCATCACGTACTCGTAGTAGGCCTCATCGATGCAGGCGATCGCATGCTCGGGTAGGGCGTTGATGAAGCCCTGAAGCTCGTCGGCCGTGACCATGGTGCCCGTCGGATTGTGCGGATTGGCGATGAAGATGAGCTTGGTCTTGTCGGTGATGGCATCGGCCATGGCGTCCAGGTCGTGGACGTAGTCCCGCAGGGGGATCCGCACCTCGGTGGCGTCCATGAGGTGAGCCGTAAGAGGGTAGAGGGCGAAGGGCGGGTCGGCGAACACGATCTCATCGCCGGGGTTCACGAAGGCCAGGCCCGTCATGTGGATGACCTCGTCGGAGCCACGCCCCACGAACACGCGCTCCGCCGGCTGGTCCAGCTGCTCGGCGAGGGCCACGGTGAGGTCGTGGGCCAGGTTATTGGGGTATAGCCGCACCGCCTCCACCGCTGCCCGCATCGCCTCCAGCGCAAGGGGCGAGGGGCCCAGGGGCGATTCGTTCGAGGCCAGCTTCACGATCCGGCTGAGCCCCAGCTCCCGCTGCACCTCCTCGATGGGCTTACCCGGGGAGTACGGGGTGATCCGGCCGATGGTTGATCTGGAGAGATCCTTGTTCGCCAACTCTGGGTCCTCTTCTCAGTGCCTGACGCTCTGGGCCGAGGTCGCGCGCACGTTGACCTCCACCATCCAGTCCACGATGTCCAGCTCCCCGAGTTGTAGGTCCGGTTCGGAGAGGGCCCCGAAGAACACGTCGTTCGGCAGCTCCGGCAGGGAGGCGTCCACGTTCTCGAAGGTCCGGTTGGTGTCCACGGGCAGGGTCACGAAGGTGGTGCCGTCGGGGCCCAGCCCGTCGTAGCTCTTGTCCAGGGTTATCTCGGGATTGAGCGGCAGCGTGTCGGTGCTGATGATGTTGAACTGAATCTCCTCTTCGGGATCCCCGATCTGGGCCAGGTCGACGGTCACGTTCAGCTCCTGGCCGCCCTGTGGCACCGCCTCGGAATCGAAGGGCGGGCCCAGGTCGTCTTCGGTGGCCTCGTACTGGGTGATGATCTCCACCGTCACCCCCGACGTCAGGTTCGCCGTTCGGAAGGTCACGCCGTCGATGACGGGCTCGGGCCCGGCGGACAAGGCGTTGGCGTAGAGTACGCCCGTGTTCGTCGAGTCGTTCACGCCGAAGTAAGATGCGAAGCGGTCGGTGACATTGGCCGTCGTCGGAGCGATAGTCAGGGCCTGGCTGCCGGCGGCGGGGTCGCCGAGTTGGAGGGTGATGCCCAGCGCGGCCAGGGAGTCCGTCGCCAGGGCCGCGTCGCCCGCGTTCAGTCCATCGAGCACCGCCTGCTCCTGGTCCGTCAACTCCCGGCCTCCGGTCTCGGCGGGGGTGAAAGCCACCGAGTCCGCGACCACATTGCCCGAGGCATCGGTGTCTACGGTGAGCTCGCCAGCGTTCTGGCTGGAGTCGTTCGTGGCGCCCGTGATCATGCCGGTGCCCTCCACCGTCGCCTCACCGAGAACAACGGCATCGATGCTTAAGCGGTGGCTACCGCTGATGGGTGGGTCCGGGTTCCCGCCCACCTCCAGTATGCCGCCTCCCGGGGTCACCAGGGATGAAAGCACTCGCGGCTGGTAGACCCGGTACTGGCCCGCGTGGTACTTCACGTAAGCAGTGATGACGCCCGTGCCCCAGCCGTTGCCCCAGAAGGGGCCCTCGGGGATCGGCAGGGGGCCCGTATCGCGGTCGCCATCGGTGTCGAAGCAGATGAAGTAGTAGTGGCTGGAGTTGATCGGGTCGGCGAACTCCACGGTAATCTCTATGACCCGCCTGGGAAAGCTGTCCTCACCGCCCTCGTCGGGCCAGCGAGCGCATCCGAGGACCAGCCCCAGACTGGCGATCAGTAGTGATGATATGGCGACGATCCTCAGCATGGCCGAGCCTCCCGATCATGGATTCCGATTATAGCAGACCCTCGGGAGGGGATAGGCGACGGAGCACGATCGTGGACTCCATCCGGCATGCCGGCCTCTGGGATCAGGGGTAGACCCAGCGATCGCCCGGCGCCAGCACCTCGACCCTGGCCCCCGACGCCGGCCGGCCCTTGATGGCCGACACGAGGGTCTCCGGGTCGGCCCGGTTCTCAGCGAACATGTCGTGGTGGATGGGGATCGTCACATCCACGTGTAGCGCCTCGGCCAGATTCGCCGCCTGGGTGGCGTTCATCGCCTCCCACCGCCCCGAGAAGCATGCGAGCATGACATCGATGGAGCGGCTGTGGAGCCAAAACAGCTCCTCGCTGATCTCCGTATCGCCCGTGTGGTACACGGACTTGCCCGAGAGGCTGACCACATAGCCCACGCTATCCTCGGTATGCTGCGCATGGACGGCCTGAACGGTCACGTCGCCGAGCTGCACCGTGGAGCCGCGGTCGATCCGGTTGAGGCGGTCGGGACGCGCTCCGGCGCCCCGGAGCACGTTCATGGACGATGCCGGTCCCCAGAACTGCACGCGCCTTGAGCGCATGAGTGGGATGCACGTATTGGGGTCCGTATGGTCGCTGTGGTCATGGCTGAGAAAGACATGGTCGACTTCCAGGTCCTCCGGAAGGCAGACCACGGGCGCGATGCGAGTCAAGGGCACACTATCGGAGAGGTAGGGATCGATGGCGATGCGGGTCATCTTGTCCGAGACCAGCACCACTCCGCTCTGCCCCAGGTAGTGCAGGGCCAGATGGCCCGCGGGCGGGGCGGGGAAGATGGGCTCGCCTTTGGGGGGCCTACCTCGGCCCATGTCTGCACTCCTCCCGAGCCGCCGCTGCCGCTCAGTCGCCGGGGGCTTCCACGATCTCGAAGGCCTGCCCCGCCACGTCCTCGCCGTTCACCGCCAGGTAGAACTTGTACCGGCCCGGCGGCCAGCCCTCTTCGGGCTTCGTGAGGGGGAACCAGAACTCGAGATCCCCCTGTCCAAAGGTCTCCTCGCGCTCGGCCAGTCTTACACCGTCATCCAAGTACTCCCAGCGCCCGGTCACTCTCCCGGGCGGAGGAACCCCCTCCAGCTCGCCGGCGGCGAACAGCACCTCGGTGCTCGGAGCGAGTCGCGTCGACGCACCTCGTAGCTCGCCGGAAGCCTCGTCGAACCCGGTGCCTATGGCCAGCGACACCACTGCCAGATCCCCGGTCGCAAGCTCCGGCGGCCGGGCCTGGGTGACGTCGGTGCCGGACGACTCGCCGACCGGCCTGACACACCCGGTGGCTAGGAGCATGGCGAGGGCAAGTGCTGTGGGAATACGCCCCATCGGACCATGCTCCCCACGACCACGTCATCATCCCGACCTTCGCCATGGCCCGGCGGCTGCCCTGCCGGCGGCACCGAGTTCGAGGATCAGGACCGCAGCTCGGCACCCAGCTCCTTGGCGAGAGCCGCGACGGCCTTGTCGAAGGCCTCATCGGCCTCCTCGCTCGTCAGGGTGCGCTCAGGTACGCGGAACTCCAGGGACACGGCCAGGCTACGCTTGCCC
>WJIW01000466.1 GCA_014730065.1 Armatimonadia bacterium
GCCTTGCTGACGGGGTCTCTGAGGGCGCCGACGGCGATGGGAAGCTCGGGCCATAGATCACGTACCTCGAACACCATGGGGCATCGGTGGCGCCGGCTGGCTCCGACGCCCGGATAGGCGATGGTCAGGGGCGTGCTGGTCGCGAAGACCACGTCGACGCCGGACGCAGCACGGCCTGCCTGGCGAGCACCCCAGGCGAACCGGTAGAAGGCCTTGATGCGCTCCAGGTGGCTCATCCGGTTCGAGTAGGCGACGTTGAGGGCGATCACGTGGATGCCATCGATCTCCAGGTCTGACCGCCCGGCGGGCAGATCGAGGTGCCCCAGATTGGCTGCGGAGCAGACCATGGTTACGCGGTGCCCGGCCGCCACCAGGCGGCGGGCCATCTCGTACGAGCGGGTGCCCGAGGAGCCCTCGGGTGTGCAGAAGTACTGATGGAGGTAGAGGATATGCATGTACTCGGGCATCGGTCACGGGCGCAGGTTGCCGTCGACCTCAGTCCGCAGGCCCCTCCCCGCACGCTCCCAGGATCTAGGGGTTCCCCACCCCTTGTGGGTAGGCCTCTCGTCTGTACGTAACGCGGCCGACGGGCAGAGGTTCATCATCGGGCCGCAGCCGCACCTCGGCGACGCCGCCATCGAGGACGAGGCGGATCATGTTCTCTCCGGGCTCGACCGTGCTTTGCGCCGGTCCGAAGACGGTCCAGAAGTGCAGGATGGGGGATTCGGCTTCCAAGGCAAGGGATAGGGCAGGCTGCCGCTCGTAGTAGTATGGCGACCACCAGCCCCTCGTGGACCCAGGATCACCGCGTACCAGGCTTAGGTCGGGTTCAGGCGCATCGGCACCGACGAGCACGTGGTAGTCGCCGCTCGGAGTCATGAGGGTGAGCCGCGAACCTTCGAGCCTGTGCTCGAAGTCGGCCAGAAGCCAGTGGAGCCGGTAGCGGTGAGGCGCATCGCTGACCAGCCGGTCGAGCACACACCAGTGCTCATCCCCTAGCCTGATCACGGCCCGCCCGTGGGTCACCGGCTCCGGAAGCCTCTGGTAACCGTCGTGCCAGCCCTGCCAGAGGGCTAGGCCCCCGCGACGACTGACGTGTATCGGACCGGCCAGGCCCTGGGGCCATGGCAAAGCCAGGAAGTGGCTGATCCGCTCAGCCTGGGATGCCCCATCCACAGTGACGGTGTTGTGGACACGGCTGGAGGCCAGGTCGGCACCCTCGATGCCGGGGTGGTTGTAGCTCAACGTGCCTGGATCGATGGCGATGCCCTGGCCGCGCCAGGTCACGTCGACGTGGAGCTGGTCCAGGTGTGCGGGCCGATGCCCGCGGCGGAAATCGGCGCAGCGCACGAATGACCGGGATGCATCGCTCGCCAGGACGTGGTAGCCGCCCTCGGCGCACTGAAAGTTGGGAGCGCCGTCGGAGGGCCGGGCCTCACCGAGATCGGCCCTACCGGAGATCCAATAGGCCTCCTCGTCCCACGGCCCTGGACCGTAGCGCCGGCGGTCCTTCAGGACCACCCATGCGGCTTGCACAACGGGCCGGAAGTCCAGGTAGTCACACGCCGAGAGCGGAAGGATATTGGAGCCATCGCAAGAGCCGTAGTGGGGCACACGACCGGTCACGGGGTCGACGAGGCGCTCGAGCCATTCGGCCGCTATGGTCACGCGGGCGCGTAGATCGCTGGACAGGGGCCGAGCGTTCCGCTCGGCGAGCCGGATCGCCCAGAGCACGTCGTGGAGCATGAGCCGGTGGTAGACGACGGAGTGCTGACAGAAGCTCCCGTCGTCGTAGATAAGCCTCCTGCACTGGTCCTCCAGCAGGTCTCGGCCAGCAGCCTCCCAGCGGGCGGCGTTCTTCATCTCGGGGAACAGTAGGCCCACCGTCAGCAGACCCACGGCTTCGCTGATGCCGTGGTTGTTGCGCTGGCTGAGAGCGTAGTCAACGTGGGCCTCGATCCGATGGGCCGTAAAGCCGGCCATCTGGCCGAGGCTGGCGATGCGATCGTCGGTCGTCGCTTCGGCGCCGGCGAGGCCGTAGAGGGCGAAGCACCAGGCCATGAGGCGGAAGGTGGCCTCCTGACCGCACTTCCAGTTCGCGCCCAGGTTAGGAGGGTTGGCGGCCCGCCACGATTCGAGCAGCTCCCAGAACCGCTCGGCGTACCGCTCGTCTCCGGTGCGGAGGTAGGCACGGACGAGGGGATAGGTGAAGCCGAAGCGACTAGGCTCCCAAATGGCCTTGATGTCGCCCAGGCCGAAGGTGGTGACCTCGGACCAGTGCTGGTCACGCGGGGCAATCTGGCCGGAGAAGGCGTTTCTATGCCAATCGGGCTCAGAGCCCAGTTCGACAGAATGCCGCCCGAAGTAGATGAAGCGCCCATCCAGGAGCGCATCAGCTTCGGCCACGGCCGAGGGGCAACCACTGTCCAGGTCAGCGAGTGCTCGGCGCAGTGGGCCGCGGGCGCTCTCGTCGAAGAGGAAGGCTGGACCCGTCTTGGATCGGTGCTCCGCGTAGGCCGACGGATCGGCGGGGATGTCCCCTCCGAGCAGCGACGCGAGGGGCCAGTCGTCCCAGGACCCCATGGGCGTCGCACGTTGCACCAGCCCCAGGCGAGCCCTGGCCGCTAGCATTGCGCGAGCCAGACACCAACCGGGGCCCAGCTCGCGCAGGATGTGGTAGGCGATGGCGCCCCGGGTCATGAGGAGGCGGGGGCCTCTTCCGGGTGCCGCAGCGCCTCGCCGACGGCGACGGTGGCTCGGCTGACCTCGAGCAGCTCATCGATGGGTATGGGCGCCGCAAGGCCCTCTGCGACGCAGCGCACGAACTCCGCCGCCCAGGCCTCCTGGCCTTTGTCCTGCCGGAAGGACGGCAGAGCGAAGCCCGTCCGTACGCCGTATCCGGTGAGCTTGCGGTAGTTGTCCATCACCAGTACCCGCCCATCGCAGAAAACCTCCAGCCGCTCCTTGGGATACGCCTTGTGCCCGTTGGCGAAGTAGTGGACAGTGCCGAGGGAGCCGTCCTCGAAGGTCATAGTGATGGTGGCCTTATCGTCGCGGATGGGCTCCGAGGCAGCCGAACCGATGGACTGTCCGTGTACCGACTCGATGGGCGAGGCCGCCAGGAACCGCAGCAGATCGATGAAGTGGCACCCCTCACCGATGATGCGGCCGCCGCCGATGCTGGGGTCCTGCGTCCAGTGGCCGGGGGGTATGGCACCGGCGTTGACCGTCATGACCATACACTTGGGGCCCGACAGCGGCTGGAGCCGGTCACGCATCTCGGTGATGTGCGGAGCGGCACGCCGGTTGAACCCTACGGTCAGGATCGGCGGATCGTCGCAATCACCCGCGGCTTCGGTCATCGCCTCCTCGACCTGGTCGATCTCATCGTGGGTTAGGGCCAAGGGCTTCTCGACGAAGACGTGCTTGCCCGCCCTTAGTGCCCGGCACACCAGATCGGCGTGGCTGTTGTGCCGGGTGGCGATGACGACGGCGTTCACGCGGTCATCGGAGAGCACTGCGGACGTATCGGTAGTGGTCTCCTGTGCGC
>WJIW01000467.1 GCA_014730065.1 Armatimonadia bacterium
AGACTACCGATATGATACATACACGCCTGTTGGCTACTCCGCTGCTGCTCGCGCTCGCCGCCATCGCCGCCCTGGGCCAGGGCCCGCCCGCCACACCGGACCTGGCGGTCACATTCATCGAGATGACCCCCAAGTACCCGGCGTATCAGGTGGAGTACGACCCCGGCGGCCTGAACCCTCGGCTGTCGGAGGAATCGGCCGCCCACGACAAGCGCTGGCCCGATGCCGGCGAGGAGATGACTCTGACCGCCCACATCACCAACCAGGGCGGGGCGGGCAGCGGGTCCTTTGAGGTCCAGTGGGTGCTCGATGGTGAGCCCTACGGTCAGCCCCTGTCGGTGGGTGGGCTTCCCCCCGGTGGAGAGATCACCCTCGAGACCACGTGGTCCTGGGACGATGCCCAGCACGAGATGGGCCTGACTGTGGACCCCGCCGAGGCTGTCGACGAGATCGTCGAGCATAACAACACTCACACGATCCACACCCACGCCCTCAACCTCATCATGGTCTGCGAACCCACCACCTACCAGGGCTTCGCCGAGGTGCCCAACCTCCTGGGAACCTACTCCTGGGAGGACTGGGCCAATGCCCACATCGACTACATGAACGAGATGTTCGGGAATGCCGTCTACCCCGTCACGCCGACTGGCTGCCGCGAGCGGGTCCGCGTGGACCGCATCGTGATCGCGACCCGGGAGGAGTGGGAGCAGGAGATCAACCCCGCCGATAACCGCATCCAGTTCCAGGGCCACGATGGCGGCTGGTTCTACGTGATGCCCGGCGCCTATGGGGAGCGTGCGTCGGTGATCGACTGGGGCCTGATCCACGAGCTGGGCCACCAGCTCGGTCTTATCGACGAGTACCAGTTCGATGTGGCCTGGGAGAACAACCGGGCGCCCGACCCGGCCGGCGATCCCGTCCTCATAGGCTACTACGGCAGCACGGTGGATTCCATGATGCACGGGCATGGTCCCGTGCCCTTCTCCGACTTCGCGGCCATCCACCTGGAGAGCCAGCTTCACCGCCGCCGCGGGTTCTACGGCGATGTACAGTTCAACGTGCCGCTGCGGAACGAGGTGCGGGTGCTCGACCGAGAGGGCCGGCCCGTGGCCGGTGCCGTCCTGAGCTTCCATCAGAAGGCCGATGGCTACCGCGTACCCGCCGATCCCGTGTTCACTCTGACCACCGATGAGCGAGGGATGGCGGAGCTACCCAACCGGGACATCGGGGTCGAGCCGTACAGTCCCGTGGGCACCGACTATCTCTATCGCGACAACCCCTTCGGCCCCATCGGCATCGTCGGCGGGAACAACGTCTTCTTCGTCCGTATCGAGGCTCGCGGACACACCGAGTACCAGTGGATGGACATCATGGAGTTCGTCCGAGCCTTCTTCACGGGCAACCAGGATCACTGGCTGAAGCCGCTGCAGACACGGATCCCCACCAACGAGCTGCTGGAGGCCCCCACGGGGGTTCAAGCCACGCGCGAGGGTGGGGGAGGGGTGCGCGTGACCTGGGAGCCATCGCCTTCGCCCATGGTTGTTCGGTACCACGTGTACCGCGCCGTGCCGCCCTACTTCGAGTGGGAGCGAGCGGGATTCGTGCGGGCCCCCGAGACGGAGTTTATCGATGCCGATCCGCCGGCCGCGCCCTTGCTGCGGTACATGGTCACCGCGATGGATCCTGGTGAGCATGAGAGCGCCTTCAGCCGCTGGTTCGCGGTACCAATGCTGCGGGAGCCGGGCGGTCTCGCCGTGCTGCCCGATGGTCGCCTGCTTCTGGCCGACCATGGCCAGAACCAGCTCCTGTGGCTGCGCTCGGACCTGAGCGTGATCGGTCCCTTCAACAGCGTGCACCATCATCTCCACCCCCATGATGTGGCGGTGTCGGGGGACGGCCTTGTGGTGGTGACGGATCTGCCCGATGGGTACGACCCCCGAGCGGGCCTGCGCTTCATGACCCCCGAGGAGGCGACCCGGGAGCATACGTCGATCCCGCCCCTGGGCAAGCCTCAGGGAACCCGTGAGCCTCACCCCGACGAGCCCTTCCGACTCGATGGGCCCACGGGAGTGTTCGCCGATAGTGAGGGGTATCTAGTAACGGACCAGCCCACCGACCGGGTCATCGCCTACTCGGCCGAGCGGGACACGCAATGGGTACTTCGCGACCTCATCGACCCGGCGCGCGCGGTGCGACTGGTCGACGGGCGCGTGGCCATCGCCGAGACGGGTCGCGACCGGGTGCTGATCGCCACCATGAAGGACGGCGAGCTGGTGGCGGCGACGGAGATCGTGGGCTTCACGGAGCCGCGGTACGTCCTGCCCTCGGAAGACGGCACCAGTCTCTACGTAGCCGACACGGGCGGCGGGCGTGTCGTGCAGGTTACGGCCGAGGGGGAGCCTCTGGGCGAGTGGGCGGCGGACACCTCGGGCACGCCACTCGACCGTCCCACGGGCCTTGCCCTGGGGGCCGATGGGCAGCTCTACGTGGTCGACGCGGGCGCCATGCCAAGGGTGACCATGCTGAGGTCCGGCATGTAGCGGCGCGGGGCAGTGGTGGCGCCCCCCCGCGACGCTGCCCGCCCTAGTCCGGAGCGGCCACGCCCGTTCGCACGACCCAGCCGAGGACGGCGAGGGCGGCGGCGGCCGCTCCCAGCATGGTGATGGGCGGCAGTCCGCCGGGCCAGGCGCCTGGTGTGAGCCAGCCAGCGTATCCCATGATCCCGCAGTGCAGTCCACCGAGAAGCACCAGCAAGGGCGGGATCTCGCGCAGGACTCGGCGCCCCGCCATCGAGGGGCTACCGCGGCCCATGGCGCTGGCGATCCACTGGCACGCCACGAGCCCCGCCAGGGCGAGCGCGCCGGCCAACAGACTCGTCTCGCCCACCAGGTTCAGCTTCCCATCGTCCCCAAATAGCTTCGAGTAGTAGTGCGGGGTGAGTAGGATCAGGGAGATGAGCACATGGAGGAGCACCAGGCAGAACCCCGCCACCGCATACCAGACGGAGGCCGGGGCCTCGCTGGCAGTGGGCGGCCTTCTGGGCACCACAAGGCTCAGGCCCAGCAGCGCGAGCCCGGCCCAACTGAGGGCCTTGTTGGTCACATAGAGCGGCAGATGCTCCCATGGAACTTCCTTGAAGACGTTGTACCGAACGATCGCGTAGGCCAGAAAGGCCAGGAAGACAGCAGCAAGAACCCCGTAGCGGCGAGACACCATTCATGCTCCCAAGCTGGGCGGCCACCCGTCCGGCGACCCACCCGAGATGCAGCCCGCAGGTGATTCGCGAACTCGTGGCACGGTCCTCCTGGGCGTGGCACCGTTCATCCCAGGTCCACGACTCGCGGCTCCCAGCCCATGTGGTCCAGGGTCTCCATGTAGTCCGCGGCGGTGAGGTCGGCGGGGTCGCGCTCCAGGAGGGCCACCACGAGCGCCTCGAGCACATTGGTGCCCGGTGAGCGTCCTCCTAAGGTGAGGTCGGGCGTACTGGTCACCAAGCGCGCCACGCCGCGCTCCCGCAGGAGGTCCAGGTCGCCGGGCTTGGTGGTGTTGGTGATGATCGTCTTGCCCGTCAGGTTCGGTGCCAGGTGCCGCCGGATGTACTGGAAGTCCCCGCAGATGATGTCGGCCCATTCGTAGTACCGTGGGAACTTGGGTGTGATCGTTTTCTGCTTCTTGCCCGTGGGATAGAACCAGGTCTGGGGGAGCTGGGTGACGATGGGTAGCAAGGCGTGGCATACGCCATGGAGGGCCCGCTGGGTTCGCAGGGGGATGGGGAGCCCGAGGCCGAAGATCAGGTCGCCAAAGATGACCTCGCCGCCTTGGGCGGCCACGGCATCGGCCATCCCGAAACGGTCCACCGCCGAGACGACCAGGGTCCGTGCGTCGGCGAAGTCCACCACACCTCGCTCGGCCAGCCACTCCACGGTGCGCCGCTCGATGCTGTTCTTGAGCCCACTGCCGTCGACGATGGGGGTGTCGCCCGCGGCCTGGGCCATCCTGGATTCCCGGCGCCAGCGGTACCGGCGGCC
>WJIW01000468.1 GCA_014730065.1 Armatimonadia bacterium
AGATGATGGACGACGGCAGCCTGATCGTGGCACGGGAGCTGGATAGCCTGGTCGCCGACTACCAAGATCGGGTCGTCGAGTTGGCCGGCTCGGACCAGGAGACCTCCATCTCCGTCCTGCCCAATGGCGCCATCGGCGATGGCGGGGAGAAGGGCGTTGTCCAGGCGCGGGCAGCCATGCTCTGGATTCCCCTCCCCCAATCCACCGTGGGGGTGGGCGATCAGTGGCGCGGCGACGTGGTCTTCCTCGAGAGCGCCCAGACTGGCTCCGTGCGCAAGGAGGCCGCGAACCACGAGATTGTCGGCTGGGCCAACTGGAATGGCGAGACTTGTGCCATCGTCGAGAGCCGGGTGCGATACACCGATGACATGGCCGTTCAGCTTCCCTCGGGCGATTCCAACTTCCGGCGCGTGAAGACCGTGGTCATCCGTCTGTCCTACTTCTCCCTCGACACCGGCCAGGTGCTCCATGTGGAGGAAACCGTGGACCGGATGATCGCCGTTGAGTCGGCCGATTGGGGAGTGGGTCCCGATAGTCTGGTGCCCAGCGAGCAGATCGAGTCCGAGGCGGCCACCTCCCCCGACATGGGCGGTGGCCGGATGGGCGGTCCCATGATGGGCGGAGGCCCCATGATGGGCGGCCCCATGGGCGGCTACGGCGGCGGCTACCAGGCCGAAGAGCAGGAGCGGGTGCCCGAGGTGCTCGATCTGGTCTACCGCATCCGGCTCGCTGTCGATGTGGAGTCCTGAGAGCGGGCTCAGCACCGAACCCAGTGACGCGGCGGCCGCTCCTCTCCCGTGGGGCGGCCGTTGTGCATTGTGTGTCTGGAGTGACCGCCTTGCCTGACGTCCTGGTGGCACGCGACCCCGTATTCCTCGAGCACAGGCCCCACCCGGGCCATCCAGAGCGGGAAGCCCGGCTCGAGGCCCTGATGGACCTCCCCATCCTGGCAGAGCTGGGAGACATCCCCGTCCGAGCGGCGGAGCCCGAGGAGCTGGCCCGGGTCCATGATTGGGCATACATCGAGCAGGTGCGGCGGACGGTGGAGACCGGCGGGGCGCATCTCGATCCGGATACCGCCGTGGGGCCGGGCAGCTGGCAGGCAGCTCTGTGTGCCGCGGGCGCGAGTGTCGATTTGTGCGAGCAGCTCCTCGACGGCCGGGCGCGAGCGGCCATGGGCCTAGTGCGGCCGCCAGGCCACCACGCCACCTCGAGCCGGGCCATGGGCTTCTGCATCTTCAACAACGCCGCCGTGGCCGCACAGCTCGCCACCGAGAAGGGCAAGCGGGTGGCCGTCGTGGACTGGGATGTCCACCACGGCAACGGTACCGAGGCCATCTTCTATGGCCGCGATGACGTGCTGTTTATGTCGATGCACCAGTATCCGCACTACCCCGGCACGGGCGCCATGGAAGACTTGGGCGAGGGCCCGGGGCGGGGTTTCACTCGGAACATCCCACTGGGGCCGGGCTGCCGCGACGCCGACTATATGCATGTGATCGATGAGGTCGTCTGCCCCCGCCTGGACGAGTACGCACCCGATCTGCTGGTCATCTCGGCGGGCTACGATGGACATCGGAGCGATCCCCTGGCGGGCATGATCCTGGAGTCATCGGCCTACCCCCACATGGCCCTGCGGCTGATGCGCGCGGCACGCGATGCCCCCGTGCTGGTGCTTCTCGAGGGCGGGTACGACCTGAGCGCTCTCAGGGAATCCGTGGACCTTACCCTTAGGGCCCTTCGGGACCCCGGCCAGGAGCTGGAGAGTCCGGGCTCGCCCTCGCCAGCGGTGACCAGGCAGGTGCAGCGGGTTCAGAGCACTTGGGAGGGGCTGGGCTGCCCATGAACGGCGATACTTCGGCCATCGGAGCCGTGGTGGTCTATGCCTTGCTCGTGGCCGGCTTCGTTGCCTTCGTGGTCATGGAGGTCCGCCGCTGGCGCGGCCTGGGGGCCTTTCTGAGCCGCACGCAGGTGGGCGTGCGGGTCGCCAACATGGTTCTCATCGGCCTGCTGCTACTCCTGATGGGGGTCCTCTACTTCGACGTGGTCCCATCCAGCGCCCTGAAGCTGCGCATTGCCCTGGTCACCTTGTCCCCCGTGATCGTGCTGCTGATCCTCATCCTGGCCGCGTGGGATTTCCGGGAGATTCAGAAGGCACGCCTCAAGCGTGAGATGGAGTGGTACGGGGAGGTAGCCAAGACCATGGTCGAGGAGCAGGACGCGGGCGAGCAGCCGCCCGAGCAGCCCGAGGCGAAGGAGTAGGTGGCTAGGAGCGGCGGCCGAGCAGGGACTTGGCCAGGTCCTCGAGGGCCATCCGGGCCTCGGTCCGGGGGAGGGCATGGAGGTGTGTCAGGGCCTGTTCCACATACTCGGACGCGACGCCGCTGGCGTACTCGAGGGCTCCGTGGGCCCGGGCCTGACTCGCAACGAAGGTGATGTCATCGGGGGTGAGGGCCTCACCTCGGCCCATAATCGCGCGTAGCTCCTGGCGTGCGTCATCGCCGACCCGGTCTCTGAGGGCAATGATGGGCAGGGTGAAGTAGCCCGCGCGCACGTCCGAGCCCAAGGTCTTGCCCACTTCATGGGGGCTACCCGCCAGGTCCAGCATGTCGTCGGTGATCTGGAATGCCATCCCGAAGTCGCGGCCGTATGCCGCCAGGGCGTCGACGGCGGAGTCGTCCGCCGGGGCCAGCATCCCCCCGATTCGGCATGCGGTGGACATGAGTGCCGCCGTCTTGCCCTGGATGATCTGCCGGTAATCGTCCTCGGACACGTCCACATCGCCCATGGAGGATGCCTGGAGCACCTCGGCCTCGCACATGCGCATGACCGCCGTCGCCAGGGGACGCAGTAGCTCCACGTTGTCGGGTGTGGCCAGAACCCGGAACACGCCCGAGAAGAGGTAGTCGGCGGTGAAGATGGAGATGGACGATCCCCACTCGGCGTTCACGCTCACGCGGCCGCGCCGCATAGAAGCGCCATCCACCACGTCGTCGTGGAGCAGTGAGGCCACATGAACCGTTTCCACGGCGGCGGCTAGCAGGACGCACTGTGGGTCGGGGTGGTAGTCATCGCCGCCGGCGGCTCGGGCGGAAAGGGCGAGGAGGGTGGGGCGAATGCGCTTGCCGCCGCCATCGAGCACATGCTGGCACGCCCGGGCGAGCAGGGCAACATCGCTGGATGCCAGCTGCTCCAGTGTCGCCTGCATCTGGTCCAGCTCGTCGCGCACAAGATCGTGGGCGGCCAGACTCCGAGGGGCCATTCTAAGCCTCCGCGCTCGCGCCATTCACGGCGACGGTCATGTAATACGAGAGTATCTCCAGTTGGTGCGTCAGGTCTACCTGCCTGATCATGACTCCCTTGGGCACCGCGACCCGAGCGGGGGCGAAGTTGAGGATCCAGCGCACACCGGAGTCTACCATGGACTGCACCACGTCCTTGGCCGCCTCCGCGGGAACAGCCACGATCCCCATGCGGCACCGGAGGTTGCTGTTGACCCGGGGCAGGTCGGCTATATCGCGGATCACCGTTTCGCCCAGCTTCTGGCCGATCTTCGCGGGGTCGCTATCGAATACGGCCGCGATGCGAAAGCCCTGGGTGGCGAACCCAGGATACGAGCACAGGGCGGCTCCCAGACGACCGGCCCCCGCGAGGATTAGGTCATGGGATGCCACCAGTCCCAGCACCTCGGCAATCCGGTCGATCAGGGCATTCACGTCGTAGCCCACACCCGGTCGGCCGGGCACTCCGATGTACGAGAGGTCCTTGCGGAACTGGGCCGCCGTGGCATCGACTTGTGCCCCGAAGTCCTCGGAGGACACGACGGACAGCCCATCCGCCTGAAGCTCGCGCAGGGCTTGCAGATACAATGGCAGTCTGAGAACCGTAGGCTCGGGTACCATACGCTCCGCCCCGTTCAGTCCCTCTTCATCGCGGCTTTGCCTGCCCGTGGGCGTCATGGTTGCGCGAGCCGCCCTAGCTTCACCGGGAGGTTCCACCAAGAGGGCTCGGGCCCCTTCGAGGCTCGAGTGGTGAGGGCGGAATGGGGTTCGTACATGGAAGCGGGGGCTCCTACCCAATGCTGGTGTCTGGTGTCTGGTATGGGGGTGTAGGATGGGGTTGGGTAGGAGCCCCCGACACCTATGAGTATACACTTGCCCGGCCCGGCAT
>WJIW01000469.1 GCA_014730065.1 Armatimonadia bacterium
ATGACAAGCTGGGCGATGCCCGGCTGTTTAGCCTCGGCGTGGGCAGCTCCGTGAACCGGTTCCTCCTGGAGGAGATGTCCAGGGTCGGCCGCGGGACGGTCCAGTACGTCCGGCAGGACGAGGAGCCCGATGAGGTTGTGGAGCGGTTCTACGAGCGCATCGACAAGCCGTTCCTGACCCACATCGAGGTCGAGACCGAGGGCGTGGATCTGGTCGACGTCTACCCCGACCCCATCCCCGACCTTTTCTCCGCCCAGCCCGTGACCCTGGTGGGTCGCTATCAGGACTCCGGCCAGGGCACGGTCCGCGTCGAGGGCCGGATCGCCGGTGAGCCCTGGTCGACGGAGATCCCCGTTGCCCTGCCCGGCGGCGAGGAGGGCAACGACGCCCTCGCCTCCCTGTGGGCACGCAAGCGGATCGCCGACCTGACGGCTTCCATGTATCAGGGAGAGGACGAGGCCACCGTCGAGAAGATCACCAACCTGGCCTTGGAGTTCCGCCTCATGTCCCCCTACACCAGCTTCGTGGCAGTCGAGGATAAGGTCGTCAACGAGGGCGGCGAGACCAAGACGGTCCAGGTGCCAGTGGAGATGCCCGAAGGCGTGAGCTATGAGGGCGTGTTCGGCGATGGCGACCAGGGCCCCGGCTTGGGCCAACCGGGTCGCGCTGTGTCCTACAGCCGGGCCATGCCCGCGTCACCGGCTCCGCGAGGCGCTGGCGGTGCCATGGGTCCCACCGGCCCCATGGCGGCCATGGAAGAGGCGGAGATAGGCGACGATTTCATGGCCTACGTCTACGCGCCCTCGAGCTGGATCGCCATGCTCGATACCGTCCAGGCCGAGGAGCACTACGCGGCCTTCCGGGCCGTCCACAATGTTGCCGCGGCGACGCGACAGGTAGCCGAGCTTCCCAACCAGGCCCCCGAGATGGTGCCTCCCGAGGCGCTGGCGGAGCTCGATCTCGAGGAGCAGGAGTGGCCCGTCCGGCTGCTGACCTTGCCCGCCACCGAGATCAGTGAGGAGCTGGCGGAGGCACTCACCAAGGTCACAGGCGAGGGTACCTTCATCGTCCTACTGGGCAGCCCCGACGAGGCATCCGAGGCTCTGGCCGGAACCGGGTTCTCCATCGAGGCTCTGCCCGCCGACCACCCGGTCATCACCGGCGAGGGTACGCTCTTCGCCTCGGACGCGGCTCTGGGTGCGGCGTCCATCTCCCGCGACGGCGCGGTGCAGGGCTTCGTTCTGCCCCTGCCCCCCGCGTCGGCCGCCGAGATCCTGGATGAGGAGAGTGAGGCATGGGCCTCAGCGATGGCCAACGTTATGAGCTACGCGCTCCAGGGCGGGGAGCTGGCACCGGTGACCGCGGCGGCGGATGCGCCGACCCTGGCCGCCGCGCCGGCTTTCGGCCCCTGGACGGCCGCGGCCGTCGGTGCCGCCGTGCTGGCGGGCCTAGCGGGAGCGGCGAAGTTGATCCAGAGCAGGTAGGAGAAGGTTGAGGGGTTGTGGAACACTGATGGAGCGGCACCGAACTGGTGCCGCTCCATCGGCTGGCAAGAGGCCTCGCGGCGGGAATCTCAAAAAGATTCGCCAAGGGGCTAAGGTTTTGAGAAGATCGAGCCGATAGGGGATTATGGAGAGGAGACTCTCCACAGGTGCTCGGTCTTATCCGAGTATCGAGAGCGCCGGAGGTGAGCTTTCGGGAGCGCGCGGCTCATGGATGAGCCGGACAATGAGCTGGGAAATGGGCGGAACGGCGCGGACCGAGGGGATCGGAGCATTCCCGAAGGTCCATCGGGCAAGGTAGAGTGGCCCAGAGGCCGCCGGACGCCATAGGCCAGGGATGGCAGAGTTTTCCCAGGGAACATATTGGGAGAGGCCACCTCAGTTGAGAGGTGCTTCATCCAGCCCGGTGCCGAAGGATCAACGGTCCGCCAAAATCGTCCGATCCGAGGCCGGTTCCCCAGCTAGCCCGGTGCGGTCATGGAATAGACCCCCGATCTAGTTACCCTCCATCCACAGGCTTGTCGCGATTCCGCGGCCGCCATTCTCACTCCCCCACTACCGCTGTACCCCTCATTCTCTCTGGCCGGTGCAATGGCCAATCACCGTCGTTGCTGTGTGGCGCGTGGAGCGTGCCACGCGGGCGGCGATGCCTTGGCTGCATGCATCTGTCCGGACGATAGTGCCACGGAAGGTTTCTTCCGCGTTCCCGTCAGCTTCGGCCTCTCACAGCGAGGGGAGGTGCGTGGCGAGTAGCTCGTTACTCGCCCTCACCCTAACCCTCTCCCACTTCGCGGGAGAGGGAACACATGCTCCCTCGCCCGTCGCCTTAGGCGATGGGAGAGGGCTGGGGTGAGGGTCGGGCGGCTTAGCCGCCCATAGGCCTACCGCATGGAGGCGGAGGCCGACGTTTTGTGGGAACACTCAAGGAGGAAACAACCTAATGGGTATCCGCATCAACACGAACACGACGGCTGTCAATGCCTTTAACAACCTCAGCCGTGCCACCAACAAGCTCAGCACCTCGGTCGAGCGCCTGTCCAGCGGCCTTCGCATCAATCACGCGAACGACGATCCCGCCGGTCTAGCGATCGCCGAGAAGATCCGTACCCAGGTCAAGGGCCTGGCCCGCGCGTCCATGAACGCTCAGGACGGCGTGTCGCTCCTGCAGACCGCTGAGGGCGCCCTCGGCGAGGTCCAGAACATGCTCCAGCGCATTCGTGAGCTGGCTGTTCAGGCCGCCAACGGCACCCTGACCTCGAACGACCGCGTTGAGATCCAGCGCGAGGTCGACCAGCTTCTGGACGAGGTCGACCGGACCTCCATCGCAACCGAGTTCAATACCAAGCGGCTCCTGGATGGTAGCCTCTCGGCCCTGACGTCGGTTGACGATGCGGCCCTGACGCCCATCATCACCGGCGACAAGGTCGTCGAGGGCAACTTCCGGGTCGAAGCCCAGATGACCCCCGGCCAGGCCGAGGTTCTGAAGACCGATATCTTCCGCGTCGTTGCCGGCGAGCAGTACGAGTTCGGCAATCGCGGACTGGCCTCGGACATCGTCAGCACCATGACCGCTGCCGGCGACCGTCTCGACGCGTCGGACATGACGCTGTGGC
>WJIW01000470.1 GCA_014730065.1 Armatimonadia bacterium
CCGTGAGACACTCACCATAAGCGTGGCCGCCGGTAAGGGCGGCACAGGCAAGACCCTCATCGCCACCAGCCTGGCACTGGCCATCGCCGCCGACGGCGACTCGCCCGCACGACTTCTCGACTGTGACGTTGAGGAGCCCAACGCGTGGCTGCTGCTCGCGCCGCGTCCGGTGACCCGCCAAGTCGTTGAGGTCCTAGTGCCCCAGGTCGACATGGACGCGTGCACCCTCTGCGGCCGTTGTGCGGAGGTCTGCCAGGTCAGCGCCATCGCGCGGATCCGCGAGCAGGTGGTGACCTTCCCCGACCTATGCCTGGGTTGTGGCGGGTGCGCCTTTGCGTGTCCCGTGGGTGCCATCTCCGAGGTGGGCAAGGCGGTGGGCGAGATCCGGGCGGGGGTCACCGAGGACGGCGTGGAGGTCCGGGAGGGCCGAACCGCCGTAGGCCAGATGCGCGCCGGGCCCGTCACCAGCGCTGTGCGGGCCGAGGCCAGCTCCGGGGCCATCACCGTCATCGACTCCCCGCCCGGGACGGCGTGTCCGATGCAGCAGGCCATCGAGGACACGGACTTCTGCATCCTGGTTACCGAGCCGACCCCCTTCGGGCGTAGCGACCTCCGGGCCGCCGTGGAGACCTGCCGGGCCCTGGAGGTTCCTTGTGGCGTGGTCGTCAACCGGTTGGAGCCGGGTGAGCCGGTCCGCGATGACCTCGTGCCCGAGGGTGTGCCCACCCTCCTGGAGATCCCGCACGACCGGGCCATCGCCGAGGCCTACTCCCGAGGTCAGGCCCTCTACAGAGCCTTCCCCGAGTGGCGCGAGCCCCTCTCCAGACTCTACCGGCAAGTCCTCGACCTGGCAGGGCAGCCATGCTAGCCCGTCCGATGAACGGAGTCGTCCATGACCCCAGCCACATCTCCGCAGCGTGTCGTCATCCTGAGCGGCAAGGGAGGCACGGGGAAGACCACAGTGACATCCTGCTTCGCAGACCTGAGCGACGGAGCCGTGCTCGCCGACGCCGATGTGGATGCTGCCAATCTCCACTTGATGCTCGACCCCGAGATCACGAGCGAGCGGGAGTTCCGTGGCGCCAAGGTGGCGCGCCGGGACGAGGCCAAGTGTGAGGGCGCCGGTGAGTGCGAGCGACGCTGCCGCTTCGATGCCATCACCACGGAGCGGGTCCTCGAGGCCCGGTGCGAGGGCTGCGGTCTCTGTGTGCTCACCTGCCCCAACGGCGCCCTCAGCCTGGAGACGGTTGTCAGCGGGTACGCTATTCGGGGCAGAACCCGGTACGGGCCCCTAGCGTCGGGGCGTCTCGTGCCGGCGGGCGAGAGCTCGGGCAAACTTGTCACCGAAGTGCGAGAGGTGGCCGACGAGCTAGCCTCCGAAGACGGACGCGACCTGGTCCTCATCGACGGCCCACCGGGCATCGGATGCACCGCCATCGCCGCGCTCACGGGGGTCGATCTCGCCGTGCTCGTCACCGAGCCAAGCGAGTCGGGCATTCACGACCTCCAGCGCGTGCGGGAGCTGCTGTATCACTTCCAGGTTCCGGCGAGTCTGATCGTCAACAAGTTCGACATCAACCCGGGGAATGCAGAGCGCGCCAGGGCATGGGCAGAGGACAACCAGGTGCCTCTTCTGGCGAACCTCCCCTATGATGGATCGGTTCCTCGCTCGGTCCGCGAGGGCGTGCCCCTGACCAGCCACGCTCCGGGCTCATCGGTGTCCGGTCGTCTGCGAGCGGCATGGCGGCTCGTTACGGACTGGCTGGCGACGCGGCGCTGAACCCGGTTGGCCTCGGGGCGGCTCAGAGCCTCCCAGGCGCCGTTCTCAGATGCTCACTCCCTGCTCGTCGTAGATCGCCTCCAGGGTGGCCAGGTCTCGGGCGCTCGGGGCGTCGATCAGGTTGGGCTGGCCGCTCATCACATCGAAGGCATTGGGGCTCGTGCCCTCCACCATGCCCAGGGCCCGGCCGACCTCATGAAGGGCCGTGAGGTCCAGGTCGTGGGGAGCGGGCTCCACGATGAACAGAATGGTGGCGGCTTCGATCTCCGTGCCCGACGGTGCCGCATCCACCGACGTGCGCGCGATGGGTACGCCAGCGGCCTGGGACGCGAACTGGACGGTGATCTCGGCACCGGACGCGGAGTCGACGAAGGCCACGTTCATGCCGCTGAAGCCACTGGTCCACGCCCGGAAGGCGGCGCGGACCGACTCCCGGTCGGCCTCATCCACCGCCGCCGTGGAGCCCTGCAGGGTGGTGGCGATGTAGACATCAATGGCCTCGGGCGAGGGCCACACCAAAGCGGTCGTAATGGCGTCTCGGTAGTCGCCCTCAACCTCGCCCCCCAGGCCCAGCCCACCCCCAGAACAGCTCGCCGCCGCCAGGCTGAGGGCGACGGCGAGTACGGCTACTTGCATCTTGCGTGTCATGGATGGACCTCCTCGGGGCCGGGGCCACCCATCAGCGAGTGCGACCACCACCGGCGCCCACGAAGCCGTGGTTCACCAGCTTGCCCGGCGGCTCCTCCGCGGCATCGGACCGGCCGCGAAGCTCCTCTTGACGCTCCTGGCGCAGCCTAGCCTGCTCGACGCGGCCTCCGAGCTCGGTGGATGAGAAGTCCACCGGCTGGGGGTTGCCCCGTGGGTCCAGGGCGCCGCGCGACTGGCCACCGTGCTCCGTCGCCGCCCGGCTCCCGTCCTTCTCGGCCGCGGCTCCCGACGCGCCAGAGGGAGCGGCGGAACCTGACTCGCTCGATCCGTCTTGGCCTTGTCCGCTGGCAATGGTGGTGGGCTCACTCGGCGCGCCATTGCGAGCGATGGACAGAACAGCCACTAGGGCGCCGCCCAGTACCACCACCGCCGCTCCGGCAGCGATGAGGAACACCCTTAGCTCCCGTGACATCCTGCCCTGACCGCTTCTAGTCGACATCATGGTGCTCCCTCGCCATCATCGCTGCCGCCGCCATCATCGTCGCCACCGCCACCGCCCGACGGCCAGGTGGTCACCCCGGGCCGGACCTCCATGATGGCGCCGAACTGGAAGCCGTTGGTCACCACGGGCATGACGGGTGGCTGGAACAGCGGGTTGGAGAGGTCGGGGTCCACATCGTAGGCCAGGGACTGGAAGGCGCCGTTGCCCACGTACGCGGGGTAGTTCCAGAAGACGGTGTTATCGTACCCACCGGCGCCCACCCAGGGGCCGCCGGTGCGCTGGGTCCACGGGCCTTGGTCGTACCAGTCGGCGGAGTAGCTTCGGTTCAGGTAGTTGACCGTACGCGTGCCCTTGCCGTTCTCGAGCACGTTCTTGGCATCGGACTCCCTGAAGGCTCCCTGCCAGAGATCGGTGTCCGAGTCGATCTCGAAGTCGTAGTCGAAGTCCCACTCCGACCGCTGGGGCATGCGGAAGAGTAGGTTGGGGTTGGAGCCCACGTAGTCCTTGATCTCGGTGTAGTACCGGCCGTACTGGCTGAACATCCCGCACATGGTCTCCGCATTGCGGGGGTGGATGATGGACCACTCGAACTCGTCCTTGGCGCAGACGGAGACGGTGCAAGGGCTGCCCGTGCCCTCGTCCCAATTACCCTCGGACCGAGAGAAGTCGCCCTCGGTGGTGCCCCCGTACACGTTGTCGATGAAGTAGCAATCATCGGTGCATACGACGCTGGTGGAGTTGTACTGGGCGGTGCCCCGCAGGAGGATACTGGACAGGTACCCGGTGCTACTCACCGAGCCGTTCGAGTCGACATCGCCGGCGAAGATGATGCCATTCCACTCATCCTTGCTGGGCAGATCCACCTTCACCTCATCCCAGTATGGCATCCAGTCGGCATCGGTCCACTCGCCGGTGTCGGTCCACTTGCTGGTCTGGGTGATGGAGGTCTTGCCACCCTCCATGGCGGCGATGATGTCGGGGTCGCCATCGATGCTCACGGTGCCGTCGCCCCGGTGCGGCCGCCGCTTGATAGTGATCTTGTTGTCCCCGTTTTCGATGGCCTGGGAGATGTCGTCCAGATCGATGACATAGTCGTATCCGCCGGGCAGCTTCATCCCGCCCGTCTCCCGGGCCCGGCTCTCGGCGTGGGCCCAGAAGCCGGTCTTGTAGTTCAGGCTATAGGGGGTGATGTAC
>WJIW01000471.1 GCA_014730065.1 Armatimonadia bacterium
ATAGAGGGCGGTGGGCTCGGCCAGGCTCGGCCATGCCACGGGTGCCCGGTCGTCCCGCTCCACCTCGGGGGTGTAGATCCGCCACGTGGCACCGCCGCGGCCCGTGAAGGTGTGGACGATGGCCGCCGAGTCGTCCACCGATCCATCGGCCGCCGGTCCCCCATCGAGCCAGGCTTCCACCGAGTCCCAGAGCGCGTCCTTGGAGTAAGACGTGATGCGATGCACGAGGGGCGACCGGCCATCGGCGCCCAGGGGGAAACGGGTGCGGGCGATGCGGGCGTACGTCGTGCCGTCGCCATCGGTGGCCTGCACCGCGGGGATGTACTGGGTCTCCATCTGCAGCGCGCGATTGGGCTGCGCCGGCCGAGTGTCCAGGAACATGCCGGCCAGATCGGTGCGCTCCACCGTTGGCTTGGACCAGAAGTAGGGCGCGAAGAAGGTCACGGGGCCCTTGAAGTTCGCGGTGTTCAGGAAGAGAGTCCAGCATTGGTCGCCGGTGGGAACGTCCACGCCCGCCGTCGTCGGCTTGGGCTCGGCCAGCGGGAGGGGGAGGTAGCCATACCCGAAGAGCTGGCCGCAGGTGCCTTGTGCTAGGTTCAGGCCATCGGGCGGCCATAGGACCCGGGAGCTGAGCTGTGCTACGCCGTACAGGCCCGTGGGGTTGCTCCAGTCCCGGCCCTTGCCGGCACCGGGGCCGTTGGCCCACTCGGAGAAGTTCAGGGCCACGCCGCCCATGATGAACTTCGGGGTGACGGTGGCGAAGCGGGTGTCGCGCCACCAGCCCAGGCCGCCCTCGATGTCGGAGTAGATCCTCTCCTCGGGCTCCTCCTCGTGCTGAGCGAACATCCAGGTTCCGAAGAGCCCCGTCTGGAATCGGCTGCCGGGGTATTGGTGCACCAGCGCCCAGGCGGCCACGTACATGGAGAACCCGCCGCCGTAGGTCTCGGGCACGCGCTCCTGATCGACGAGCAGGTACCCGGCCATCTCTCCCTCCTCCACTGGCGGCTCGTCGGCCGCGAGGGCCGCTTGGGGCAGAATGGATGCCGCAACCAGGCAGTCGCAGATCAGTGTGGCAAGGGGTCGTGTAGGCATTGATGGGGGCCTCCGTATCTCCTGGGCAGCGGCGTCGGCGCGCCGCGGTGAGCTATGTCGAGTCTAGCACCTCGCGCACCCTCGCGCGCATCTCCCGTCCGTGTCTGTGGGCAGTGACCACGAGCGCGACGGGTTCGCTATGCGCCACCGTAACGCACAAGGCCTCCCGGGGGTGGGTGCAGGCCCCCCACAGGCAAGCGAGGCGGGGGTTCAGGTCGAGGCTGTAGCGTTTGGGCCGGGGCCGTACCGCGCCCCACCTCACGACCCGTCCCCCCCTTGCCCCTCCTCGCCCGGCAGCGGCTCCTCGCCGAAGAGCCGGATGTACTCCGTGTACGCGAAGCTGCGGTTGCGGCGTTGGCCTGTGGTTTCGTGGAGCACGCCCAGAGACTCCAACCGAGACACGAGCTGGTTCATCGTGGGGTACGGGGCGCCGGTCAGATCACAAGCCTTGTTCACCGACAGAATGGGATGATGATAGAGCTGCTCCAGGAGCCGGAGGCCGCTCCCAGCTGCCTGGCCCAGCTTGTCCAGGATGAGCGACCGGTGCCGCTCCCGCAGAGCTACGATCCGGCCTGCCTTACCCACAGCCTCCCGCCCAACTTCACTGACGCCCCGCAGGAAGAGTGTGAGCCACTGCTCCCACTCACCCCGGTCGCGGATGCCTTGGAGGCGGTCGTAGTACTCCTGCCGGTGCTGCTTGAAGTAGTGGGAGAGATACAGGACCGGCTTGGTCAGGACACCACTGTCACATAGCAGGAAGGTGATGAGCAGCCGCCCCACTCGGCCGTTGCCGTCCAGGAAGGGATGGATCGTCTCGAACTGGGCGTGGGCCAAGGCCACCTTGACCAGGAGCGGGAGATCGGTCGCCGAGTGTAGGAACCTCTCCAGGTCACCCAGGGCCTCCCGCGCTTCGTGGGGCGGTGGGGGCACGTAGGTGGCGTTGCTGGGCCCGGAGCCTCCCACGCAGTTCTGGCTCGTCCGGAACTCACCAGGCGTGAGATGCTCGCCTCGGACGCCCCGCACGAGCCGCTCGTGGATCTCCCGGATCAGCCGAAGGGAGATGGGCAGCGACTCCAGACGGGCGAGACCGTAGTTCAGGGCGGCCACGTAGTTGATGATCTCCTCCACGTCCTTGGGCCGGTGAGGGTCCATGATCTCAGCCTCGGCCGCCACCAGATCGTACAGGGAACTCTGGGTGCCCTCGATCTGGCTGGACAGAGCGGCCTCCTGGCGGATGTACATGAATACAAACATATCAGGGTCGGGCAAGGTGCGTATGGAGCCCTCGAGCTGGCCGAGAGCGATATTCGCATCGGACAAGAGGGCCCGCATCTCAGGCCCCATGTCGAGCGGAGGATCGGGCGGGAGCGGGCTCGGGATGAAGGCCCGGTAGCCAGCGGGCTGGCGGACATAGTGACCGGCCCTGCCGTGACCGGGGCCGCTGTGGTGTCCGCCTGTCATAGCCAGGCCATTTCCTCGGCGTTGTTCTCCGTCAGCGTAACATGGGCCCGCTGCGGGGGTCATATTACAGTTTCCCACAGTATAGCACGCGCCCTCGGCCTATATGATGGGAGCGTAGAACATGATGGCCCGTGAGGGCATAGGCGACCGACGGACGTCGTGGGCAGCGGCCTCAGCCAGGCGCGCCGTGCCATGCCGACCCCAACACCTCGCGCACCTTCGCAGCCAGCTCGTCCATGGTGAAGGGCTTCTGGAGGAAGTGGACGCCCCCCTCGACTACATTGCGGTGGGCGATAGCGTTCTCGGTGTATCCGGACATGAACAGGCACTTGATCCCTGACCGACTCGCCGTCACTCGGTCGACCAGCTCGCGCCCGTTCATCTGGGGCATCACCACGTCGGTGAGGATCAGGTCGATGGGTGCGTCGTGCTGCTCGGCTAGCCGAAGGGCCTCTTCGGCACCCTCCGCCCGAAGCGACTGGTAGCCCATCTCCAGCAGCATGTCGGCCGTCATGGCAAGCAGGGCGGGCTCGTCCTCGACCACCAAGACCACTTCGCCCTGGCCCCTTGGCGCCGTGGGGGTGGACGCAATGGCCGGCTCCCTGGTCTCCGTGGCGCGAGCGGGTAGGTAGATCTGGAAGGTCGTGCCCTCACCCAGCTCACTGTACACGCCAATGTGACCCTGGTTCTGCTTGACGATCCCGTACACGGTCGCCAGTCCGAGGCCGGTGCCACTGGCCGCGTCCTTTGTGGTGAAGAAGGGATCGAACACCTGGGCCCTGGTCTGCTCGTCCATGCCGCAGCCGTCATCACTCACCGCCAGCATCACGTGGGGGCCCGGGGATGTTCCCGGTCGCGTCGCACAGTGCTGCTGGTCGAAGTGCACCGACGCGGTCTCGATGGTGATCCGGCCGACGGTCTCGCCGATGGCGTCGCGGGCGTTGACCACCAAGTTGGTGACCATCTGGTCGATCTGGGCGGGGTCGATGTAGATAGGGGGCAGGTCGGGCCCTGGGTTCCATCGCAGATCCAGGTCCTCGCCGATCAGCCGCGCCAGCATCTGGAGCATGGACTCGACGGCCGCGTTGAGATCGACGATCTTGGGTTGGATCGTCTGTCGGCGGGCGAAGCCCAGCAACTGCCTCGTCAGGTCGGCCGAGCGCTGAGCGGCCTTCTGGATCTCCTCCAGGTCGGCAGCCACTGGCTCCGTCGGGTCCAGGTTGCCGAGGGCGAGCTCGGCATGGCCCAGAATGACACCCAGCATGTTGTTGAAGTCGTGGGCGATGCCGCCGGCAAGCCGTCCAACGGCTTCCATGCGCTGGGACTGCCGTAGCTGCCGCTCCAGGCGCTGGCCCTCTGTGATGTCCTCCACGGCATACATCACACCGACCACGGAGCCCGCGCCATCCCGAATGGGCGCGGCCGAGAGTCGGGCGGGAAAGGTGGTGCCATCGCGGCGGACTCGCGAGACCTCCCAGCCGGTGAAGTGCTCACCCTCGAGGACGCGCTCGCGCGCCGCCGCCATCTGATCTCTGTCGCTCTCGGGAACTGCCGGCGAGGGCTTGCCGACCACCTCGACGGCCCGCCAGCCGAAGAGTCGCTCGGCAGATCTGTTCCAGTTGAGCACTCGGTCAGCCCGGTCCACTCCATACAGGGCCACGGGCGAGCACTCGACCATGGCCGCCTGAAGGGCCTCGCTCTGCTGGAGGGCCTCGCGCGCCTGGTGATAGTCGGTGCGGTCGCGGACCACGGCTAGCATGACCTCTTGACTCCCGAAGAGGACCTTCGCCGTCTTGATCTCGACGGGCACCAGTGTGCCGTCCTTCCTTCGGTGGAAGTCCTCGATGATGGCCACCTGCTCGAGTGGCCACGATTGCCACTGCCGCAAGATGCCTTCGCGTCGGGAGGGGTTCACCAGTAGGTCGAAGACGCTGAGCCGAAGCAGCTCGTCTTTGGTGTACCCGTGCTGGCTGACAGCCTCGGGATTCACATCGATGATCTCGCCCATGAGATCGTGCACGAAGATGCCGTCGGCGGATTGCTCGAAGAGGGCGCGGTACCTCTCGGCACTGGCGCGCTCGGCCTCCTCGGCATGCACACTCTCCGTGATGTCGCGCACCCACTCCATGAACGCTTCGACTCGGCCGGTGTCGTCGATGAGGGGAATGACGCGCAGGTCCACCCAGATGCCCTCGGGCAGCTCCACCGTCCGGTGGACAGACGAGCCCGTCTCCAGTACCTGCCGGGCAACGCAGTCGGGGCAGATCCGGTCAAGGTCTCGATAGACCAGATGACACTTCTCCCCGATGACTCTCTTCGGCTCAGGCACGGCTGCGAAGCCCCGCCAGTTGCTGTAGAGGATGTTCATGTCGGGGTCGTGGATGGAGATCATATCGGGCACGACGCTCAACATGCGCTGGAACCGCTGCTCGCTATCTC
>WJIW01000472.1 GCA_014730065.1 Armatimonadia bacterium
CACCTGTGGCGCGCCGAGTCCAAGGACTACGGCCGCACCTGGACCGCCCTGGAGCCGACGGAGGTACCCAACCCCAACTCGGGATCGGATATGGTGCGCCTGAAGTCGGGCGCCATCGCCCTGGTCAACAACCACGCCGGCAGGGGCCGCACGCCGCTGAGCCTGTACCTCTCCGAGGACGACGCCAAGACGTTCCCCATCCGCAAGGACCTGGAGACCGACCCCGGGGAGTACTCCTATCCCGCCATCATCGAGGATTCGGGCGGCCTGATGCAGATCACCTACACCTACCTGCGTGAGACGATCAAGCACGTCACCGTCAGTGAGGACTGGCTGAGGGACTGAGGCGCCGCGAGGGCGCCAGCACGGAGGGGCGTCGCCGGCGTGCACGGAAAAGAGCCCGCTGACAGCCCACCATCACTGGAAGGACCCACCCCACATGAGTTCTCCTCCCAAGCCGCCGTACCTGGGCGCCGCGTATTACCCCGAAGCGTGGCCCGAGGGCACCATCGAGCAGGACATCCAGCGCGCCAAGGAGCTGGGTATCAACTGCTTCCGGATCGCCGAGTTCGCCTGGTCGCGCATGGAGCGCCGGGAGGGCGAATACGACTTCCAGTGGCTCCACAACGTCTGCGACCGTCTTCTGGAGGCGGAGATCGCGGTGATGATGGGCACCCCCACACCCACCCCGCCGGCGTGGCTGACCCGGAAGTACCCCGAGGTCCTGGCCCACTCCATGGACGGCAGGCCGTACGGCCACGGGGGCCGGCGCCACGGCTGTCCCACCTCACCCAAGTTTCGGGAGCTGTGCCGGGGCATCGCCAGCAAGATGGCAGAGGAGTTCGCCGCCGACCCCGCCATCGTCTCCTGGCAGATCGACAACGAATACGGCTGCCACATCAGCCAGTGTTTCTGTGAGAACTGCCTGAAGGGCTGGCACGAGTGGCTCCAGCGCCGATACGAGACCCTGGATGCCCTCAACGAGGCCTGGGGCACCGAGCTATGGAGCCAGTACTACACCGAGTGGGAGGAGATCCCCCAGCCAGTCCAGGCGGGGGCGATGCACCACCCGAGCCTCCTCCACCACTACCGCTGGTTCATGAGCGACATGTACGCCGAGCAGTGCCGGGAGCAGTACGAGATCCTCAAAGAGGCCGGGGCCGTCAACGTCACCACCGACGGGATGCCCAACGCATACCACCGGCTGGACTATGAGGAGATGTTTCGGGACCTGGACCTAATCGCGAACAACTGCTACTTCCCGCCCAGCGACTATGCCGCGATGATCGCCGAATGTGACTGGATGCGGCCGCTCAAGGACCAGCCGTACTACTTCACCGAGAGCGCCACGGGCTGGACGGGCGGCGGCTGCGTGGCGTCTCTGTACCTGCAGAAACCGGGCTCGATCCGCTCCCGGGGCTGGTTCATGAACGCCCTGGGCGGCGAGGCGGTCATGTACTGGCTCTGGCGTGGCCACTGGTCGGGCCAGGAGATGAACCACGGCTGCGTCATCCACCCGTGGGGCGAGCCGACGCCGGGCTCGGAGGAGATCGCCCAGCTCTCGGCGGAGCTGGAGCAAGCGGGCGAGTTCCTGCGAGAGACCAAGGTCCCCCAGTCGCCGGTGGGCATTCACTTCCATACCCCGTCGGGCTGGCTTCTCGACCACGAGCCCCAGGTGCCGGGCTTCCACTACGACACCTTCCTGAACAGGCACTACCACGCCCCGCTGCTGGAGATGAACGTGATGCGGGACGTGCTGTTCGCCGGCCAGAGTCTGGAGGGCTACCAGCTCCTGCTTACCCCTTTCATGGCCTGGCTCCCCGATGAGACCTTGGAGAAGGTCCTGGAGGCGGTGGCCGCGGGCATGACCTGGGTCGTCGGACCGCTGACCTCGATCCGCTCCGAGCATGGCACCCGGTACCGGGACTGCGCCCTGGGCGCCCTGGAGCGGTCGCTGCCCTTCCGGGTCGTGAAGAGCTTCCCTGCCACGGGCGTGGACCCCGACATCGTCTGGGCCGATACCTGTAGCCAGGGCAAGGCGACGGTGTGGTGCGATGTGCTCGAGGCCGAGGGCCCGCTGGTCAAGCCGCTGGCGGTTTACGAGTCGGGCCCCACGGCGGGCGAGGTGGGCGCCATCGAGATCGCCCACGGCCAGGGCACCATCAAGGTACTGGGCTTCCTGCCCGGCGACCTCGAGGACCCGTGGCTACGTACCGCCCTGTGGGGCGCGGGCGTTCAGCCGGTGTGTCCCTCGACCCCGGGGGTCGCGGTGGTCCCGCGCGTCGGCCAGGGCACCCATGGCTGGGTGGCCTTCGACTGGAAAGGCGAGGGCGGCCACGCCGTCCTGCCCGAGGGCGGGATCGACTTGATCACGGGCGACGTGGTTCCGGGCGTGCTGAGCCTGGAGCCCTACGGCGTCGCCGTTGTGGAGTGTAAGGAGTAGGACGACCTCACCCCCGCCCCCTCTCCGCGCGCGGAGAGGGGGAGCAGCCCTGGAGGACTGATCATGCGACTGACAGCCGAGAGAGCCAGCATCGAGCGAGTACCCTTCGTGGAGGTAGCGGCAGGTGGCGAGGGTACGCTGCTCGCTGCCCGCGGCGACTTCCGGGTCTCGAGCATCTGGACCCTAACGGGTGGCGGCTGGGAGCTGCTCGCCGAGGACGCCTCCTCGCCTGCTGCCACGGAGCGCGGAGTCGCGTTCGTTCGCGCCGAAGGCGGCGGATCGGCCATCTGGATCAAGCGCGAGGGCGAGGAGCGCGTCACCGATGGCGGCGCTCGCGATGGCAGTCCGGCCGGACGGCTAGGGTCACCGGTGATCGCCTTCTCCTCCGACCGCGATGGCGGGTCGGACATCTACGTCCTGACCCCAGGCGAGGAGCCGCAGCGGCTCACCGAAAGCCTGGGCCGGTGCATCACGCCGGCATGGTCGCCCGGTGGCGAGCGGATCGCATTCGCCTCCGATCGCGACGGCCTCTACCAGCTTTTCACTATGGCCGCCGATGGCTCGGATGTGCGGAAGGTCGCCGAGGCCTACGGCCACTCCCCCGCGTGGTCGCCCGGTGGCGACACCATCGCCTACGCCGGCAGCACCGTGGTCCAGAGCGCCCGATCACCGCTGCCCACGAGCATCTGCACGGTGTCCGCCGAGGGCGGGGAGCCGGGGATGGTCGCCGAGGCGAGCATGGGCAGCAGCCCGTGTTGGGCTGGCGCCGATGAGCTGTACTTCGTCCGAAACGGCTGGCTCATGCGGCTCCATGTGCCGTCGGGCGAGGTAACTCAGATGCGTGCCGACGGATCCGTATCACCGCCGTGACAGGACCCCGGGGAGATGACGAAGCTCGGGCGCAGCAAGCAGCGCAGCGGTGCACCCGCATCCTTCCCACTATCTCAGCGGCAGCGTGACCACATCCCAGGTATCGGCGCTCCCGCGCCGCTGCCCGCCATCGTCCTGACCATCGGGTCCCACGCTGTAGAGAGCCAGGCCCTCTGCGGGAGGGTGGTAGATCAGCGGCTCACCCGTGAAGGGATCGAGCGGCATCTCCGGCAGGTAATCGGGCACTAGGGCATCCAGACTCTCGGGCATCTCGCCATGATCCATCGCGTAGAGCCGGAGCCCGCAGAGGACTGCGAGGCTGGCGACCTGCGCCTCATGCTCGTGGAGCTTCCGAATCAGCTTATCGAGGCTGCTGAACAGCAGCATCTCCGCTATCGGGTCGTTCCTCGCTTCGAGGTCGGTCGGGGTGCGCTCGATCAGCTCATCGAGGCTCATGCTGTCGTCCGTACCTTCTGCGGACGAAATGTAGCGGGCGTACCGATCCTGAGTCCACTCCCAGGACTGACGCCAGTGTCGCCTCGCCGCCTCGGCCTGCAGCCCTTCGCTCACCGCCTGCGCCCATTCCTCAGGTGGCCGGGTGCCGCCGCTTGAGGCGTCCTGGAAGTGCGCGGGCCAGCTTGTGAGGCCGGACAGATCGTCCTCGGCTTCGGCCAGCAAGTGTGCCATCTGCCAGTACTCGCCCTGCATCAGGTAGGCGATGGACGCCGGGTCGTCGCGCAGGCCTCGCACGAAGGCAGCGTGTTCCTCGATACGCTCGGGCGTCAGATCGCCATCCAGGATCACCCGAGCGGTGGGGTCATGGACGATAGCCGCGACGGCAATGCCCACCAGCGCGGTGATCACCTCCGAACCGTGGCATAGCTTGTCACCCAAGGCCAGGGTGTCCTCGCTGACCCGCAAGGCGGCGTCATCGTCGCCCTCGACCAGGTGGTAGTACAGGGTTGCCGTGTTCGCGAGCCGGGCCATCTCCCGGTAGCGAGAGAACTCTCTAGCATGCAAGGCATCAGTGGGCGATGGAAGAGCCATCTCCTGGTCCCGGGCCTCATGCATCAGATCGAGGGCCTGAGCGTTCCGGTCGACCACATCCTTGACCAGGTCCGGGTAAGTCTCAACGAACGTGATCACGTCCATGCCCATCGCACGGGGCCCCGGGGAGGTGGATGCGCTACCCGGCACCACGACGGAGTCAATGGAGCTGGGGTCCGATAGCGCACCGGCCGCAGCCAAGTAGGTGTCCCGCGCATTGGGCGATGGCGGAGGCTCTTGGGGCAGCGGCTCCGGCACGAGCCGCCGATCATCGATCCAGCCCTCGCCATGCCTCGGGGCATACGCGACCTCGACGAGGTACTGGTAGATTGCCGGCGGGGTGAGGACGACGAGCACCAAGATCCCGATGCCCCACCAAAGCCACCGTCGCTTGCGCTTCTCTTCCGCCACTCTCATCACTCCAGGGGTTGGAGCTCCAGACGCTGGAGGATGTTACAAGTCGCGGAAGCTCAGGGCCAGGGCGCAAGCCTCCTCTGCCGGCGGCAGCATGGAGAGGATCGAGGTGAGGGCAGGCTGCGGTGAGGCTTCGCCACGCTACGCCCGCACCTGGAGCGGAGCTCGCTGAGCACCCCGCCCTACCCACCGGAGTGTGACGGGTGGCGGCGGGCGTCCCCGCCCGCCGGCCAGGCCGCCTATCCCCTGTACCGGTACGCCATCCGCCCGTCGGGGGCCGTGTCGCCGAAGCGGTGCCAGTCCATCGGGTCGCCTTCCAGGCACGAGTTGTCCGACCACTTGAAGATCAGCTCGAAGGCCTCGCCGTCCTCCAGGCCCAGCAGATGCCGGGAGACGGTCAGCTCGATCTGGTCGCCCTCGACGGTGAAGGGCACATCGGCGACCTTCTCCCACTCCCAGCCGCCAAGGGATCGCTCCAAGGTGGCAACACCGCGCCGGGCCGCGGTCCGGTTGATGGCGAAGTGGAAGCCGCTCCAGTCGGGCGCGTCGGAGCCGGGGATCCGGAGATAGAGGGTCATCCAGCCGGGCTGCCCGTGGTCGGTGATGGGCTCCGCCGTTCGAGTCCAGAAGTGCACGCTCCCCTCGCTGCGGTCCACCTTGCACTCCACGAAGTTGTTGCGGCCCGTCTCGTTCACATAGGCCTCCACCGAGCCCCAGCCGGGGTGGTCGCGATGGTCGGCGTCGGCGACGTGGTCCCGGTAGACGGGCTGGACCTGGTCCCAGTTCATGAAGGCGCCCTGGGGATGCTCCAGGGGGGCGCTCGCCTCGGGCAGCGGCCGGACTCCCTTGTACCGGCGCAGGTACGAGGCCATCTGGTAGTAGTACGCGTCACCGTGGCCGCCGGCCATGGGCTCGATGTCCCGGCTGTACTCCTGGGTGTACTGGTCCACGAAGAAGGTGTCCCCCTCGGAGAGCCGCTGGCCACAGAAGCCCTGACCCTCGCTCGCAAGGAACCGCATGGCCACCCACTCGTTCCATCCGGTGACGAACACGAACTCGGGGTCCACTTCGAGCGCGCGCTGCCACTGCTCCTGGAAGTACCACCCCTGCGCCGGATCCCGCTCCTCGGGCGGCGGCTGGGCGCCGTCGTGGTGGCTGCGGCCGATGTTGGTCGTGGGATGCTGGGCGGCGGCCACGGCGATCTGCTCCGGTGTCTCCGGATCCTCGTGCCAGCCGAAGGCCTGGGGCGTGTGGTCGAGCCAAGGCCATTTATCGTGGCCATCGCCGAACCAGCCGCCGGCGCTCCACGCCCAGGACTGCCTCAGGGTGAAGAACTCCCGCAGCTCCTCAGGCAGCCCTTCTGAGCTGGCTAGCATCAGCGGCTTGCCCTTCCAGCGGAACCAGACGTCCTCGTAGAGCCCCTTGGAGTAGAACTCGTCATACAGGGCCTGGGCAACCTGGTCGTGACCCGAGTTCAGGAGGAAGGCGATCTTCGGCGCACGGCCGCCCGCATCCAGGATGCGCTGGAACACTTCGCAGATCTTCATGTACACGCCGGTATACCGAACGGCGTTGGTGACGTCGCAGCAGATGACGTCCACGCCCACGTCGGTGAGCATCCGGGCATGGCGCGCGATGACCCACTCGTCGTTGGAGAGGTAGTACCCGAAGGCGGGCTCGCCCCAGTGATGGAAGGCGTGGACGGGCCCCCACGGCTTCTCCTCACCCGGGGTAGCGAGGATCTCGGTGACATCGTAAGGACTCCGGTAGTCCTTACCTTCCTCCTTGGGCTGCACGCCCTGATCGGGGAGCAAGGGCTCGCTGCGGTCGTAGCCGTGGGGTCCGAGCCAGGTGAAGTAGAAGATGCCTACCGTTTTGCCTTCCCGCGGCGGGCCGCACTCCTCGGAGGTAGGCAGCTCCCGACCGAGGCCGTCGATGGCCACGTACATGTCGCTCAGGGTGTCCGGGGGATGGGTGGGCTGCTGAGCCATTACGGCACCACCGGCCCAAGCGCACAGTGCCAGAACGAGAAGCAGGATGCGTCGATCCGAGAATGTCTCACGTATCGCGGACCCTCCTAGAGGAGCGGATGAGCCTGGTGGTTCGCCCCGAGCCGCGCTGGCCCTCCGATCCCCGGCCCCGGCATGTCCGCCCGAAAAAGATGAAACCCGTTCCGCAGGCAAGGTGTCATGGCTGGGGAACTGGACCGATGGAGCCGGGAGGTGTGCCCGATGGGAGCGAGGATGCTGGCAATGGCGGCGTGTGCGATGGCCTTCATCGCAGCCCCCGCCGCGAAGGGGGAGCCTGTCTTGATCGAGGACGTGGGACCCTATGAGGTGGTCGAGCCGCTGTACGAGGCCGCACGACTCGCGCTGAACGCCCGGGGCGAGGAGTACACCGCCTCGTACATACAGGGGATCAGTGGCGCTGCCTTCGCCATCGGAGGGATCTGCCCGTGCGCGCCCACGTCCACGACCGACCTATGGCCCGACGAGCTGGTCCGGACACTGGGCTACGAGTGTGAGCAGTTGGATCTGGGTGGACGCCAGGAGGGGTCCGAGGAGCATCTGCCAGCTCTGATCGAGACGGTGAAGGCGGAGATCGACGCCGGCCGGCCAGTGCCCGTATGGCATGCCTTCACCACGGCCGAGTGGGACATCGTCATCGGTTACGACGACGAGACTGAGGAGTTCATCGGATACGGCTCGTACGCCGGTGATGCCGACAGCCCGGCTCGCGCCCCCATGAGCCGCATGAACACAGCGTGGGAGATCTGCCCCGCGTACGGCATCCTGACGATCGGCGACAAGACGGGCGAGCTGGACGAGACAGCGGCCGAGATCGGTGCGCTCAAGAAGGCCGTCCTCCATGCCCGGAAGACCAAGGACCTGTCCGGCGTTGCCGAAGGCGAGTGGTGCATGCTGGACGGCATCCAGTGCTACGACCGCTGGACCCACCAGTGGCGGAGTGACCCGGAGAGGGTGCCCGAGGCCGGGGACTCCTACTGCCTCGGCATCCTCGCCGCTGTTAGGCCCAAGGCCGCCGACTTCCTCCGCCAGATCGCCGCCAAGTACCCCGCTGCCGAGGCGCGGCTCTTCGAGGCCGCCAGGGAGTTCGACCGCGAAGCCGAAGCTCTGGAGGAGTGCTTCCCGCACCTCTGGTGGGAGGCGTCGCGCAGTCCCGATCCCCTCCGCAACGAGGAAGCGGCGCGCCTGCTGGGCGTCGCCCGCAACCACTACGCCGCCGGCATCGAGCGTATCGAGGACGCCCTGGAGGCCATGGGTGAGTCGGCACCCGAGCAGTCTGGGACGGCTAGGCCCGGCGCCAGGCCGCCCGTCCCGCAGGGCAACGGCTATAGCCAGAGCCACTTCGCCCTTACGGTTCTTGCGGCATGTGAGCACTTCGGAATAGAGACATCGTACGGCGAGATCCTCGCCCTTTCGACCAATGCCTTCGCGCCATGCATGGATCCCCGCGAGAACTGCACGGCCTGGTGGATGGAGTTCACGGGACGGGACCGGGCCATGGGGTCTCTGGCCCCGGCGCTGGGTCTGCAGGCCAAGCCGATTGACCCACCCCTCGGCGCGGAGCGGCCGCCCGAGGACGCGGAAGATCCCGTTGCCTGGATGAAGGAGCGACGTGCGCCAATGGTCGAGGGCGTCCGTAGCTCGCTTGCCCACCATGGCTCGGTCGTCCTGACCCGAGGCTTCTGGCGGCTTGACGGCCCTCACGGTTTCATCCCTTGGAGCTGGTATGGGCTCATCACCGAGGTCACCGAGGACGACGTTCCCCTCGGCGCAACCCTCAACGGCCACGCCGACAACCCCATCGCGTTTCTCGACGGCGTGTGGACCCTGGAGCCCCATGCCAAGATGCTGACCCAGCCGGAGATCGACCGGCGCCTGCTGGAGCTTGCCGTGGAGCGCATCCGCGGAGAGGGGCTGTTCGAGCCATCGGATTCCGAGGTGTTCGGTCTGGAGGCGGTCGAGCGGTGGGCCGACCAGATGGAGCGCGTTCCTTATTGCGAAGCGTGCCAGGAGGACTGCGTCGGATGCGCCATGCAGAGTGCGTGGCCCGTGTACGATGGCGCGAAGGTAGCCGCCAGCCACCTAAGGGCCATGGCTCTGCGCCACGCCGATGCGGCCGACCACCTAGGCGCCGCCGCGGCCCGCTACGACGCCATCGCCGCGATCCTGGAGGGCCGCCTCGACGGTGAAGGCGAGGCCAGCTATGGAGCGATCATGAACAACCTCGAAGCCCAGGTCGCGCACGCTGGAGAGCTGCGGGAGCTTCGCAAGGAGCTGGCTGCGGCCGCCGAGGAGATGACGGCCGCGGCGCTGACGCTCTAGGGGTGCCGCAGTTGCTGGCCGAGAGGCCGGGACGGGAGCGCGGCGGCCGGACGTTCCCACAAGCCGCGGCGATGATCGTGCCCAAAGGCAGGCGTCCATCGGTGTCATCCATGGTCGAGACCTCCTTCGCGTCAACCCGTTGGTCCTTGGCACTGTCACTACTAGGAGGCCCTGGCCCCGGCTGAGGTTCCACCCCTCGCCCGAAGAGGACCCGCCGACCGGCCGGGGAATGTGCCCCTCGGCCACTGGCCCAACCAACCACCGAACGGGGAATCGCATTGCAGGTCTACACGACCCTCAGGCCGCCCATGGCGTCTGGACCTCAGCACTACGTCTTCAACCGCCCGCCGCTTCAGCCGAGCCCGCTGGCTAAGCTCGACATCGGCGCCATCGAGCCTCGCGGCTGGCTTCGGAAGCAGCTTCGGCTGATGGCCGACGGCATGGTCGGACATCTGCCTGAGGTGAGTCGCTGGGTGCGCGATGACAGCGCCTGGATGACCGGCCAGGGC
>WJIW01000473.1 GCA_014730065.1 Armatimonadia bacterium
CAGTAGGCTCGGCGCTCGGGCGTGTCATCGGGGGTGCGGAACCCCACGAGTTTCTCATAGTGGAACCCCGGCTCGTCACGCACCAGGTCCATCCCCGCAGCGTCGCAGGCTATCTGGTACGCCTCGTCGACGGTTACGGCCCAGTCCCACTCGGCGAGGGCTTCGTCCTCAGGCACGCGCAGGTCCTGGGGTTGAGCACTGCATAGCGGGGAGCACGCCACGAGCGCGCAGGCCAGAATTGCTGCCGTCCCTAATCCGTTGCTTCTGGTGCGATGGGAGATCATTGGAGTGTCCTCCTCTAGAAGGCTGTATGGATGGTCGTGTTACCGAGACACTGCGGGATTGGGGCATCAACGACGTCGTTTGGGATGGCGTCGATCACGGCCTGAAGTGCCAGCTCCAGGTCCAAGGCCGAGTCGGGACTCAACGTCACCCCTTCGGCCCCCATGTAGGCCCACATCTGAGCTAACTGCCACCGCGGGCCAAAGGCGTGCTCGGTGACCCACGGATCCACCTCGTACCCCACCACCGCATCGGCCTTGCCCTGCCCCTGCATGGCGGGCCCGACACCGCCCGTGGCCATCGAGTAAGGCGCAGCGAGCACCACCAGTTTGGTGAGGGTGACCGGCTGCTCTAGCAGGGCGAAGTCCTGGTCCGTCACTACTGTGATCTCGGTACCCGTGTTCCCTGTGGGGAACCAGAGTTCTCCCGATTCGCCCATCCCGACGAACTGCACGATCTCACAGCTTTGCCATGTGGCTAGGAACTGGGCGGGTGAGGCGTCTGAGACCACGCCGCTGCCCAGTCCGGGATGGGCGCAGTAGAACGACTTCTCCGGGTGCGCCTCTACAACGAAATCAGGCCAGGACTGGCCGTCTACAAGGCCAAGAGCGGCCCACCCGTCGTTCGCCGTGGCACCGAACTGGGTCTGCTGCCATGTCTTTGCCGGATCGGTGGTGCCGATGAACTGCGCGGTGATCGGCACACGAAATCCCGCGCTCGTGGGGGTCATCCCACCCGCCTGGATCTCTTCCCACGTCGAGTCGGCGAAAGCTGTGCCACACAAGGTCATTGCCGCAAGGGCTAGCAGTAGGGGTACGTGCGCGGGGGGGGAGCTGCAGACATGGAACGACCTTCCTCTCGGCCGGGCGCGCGGGCCGTCCCACCCAGGGGGCCATTGGGTGATTCGCCACCCTTCCTTGGGGTTCCTCCGACGGCAGTAGTCATTCAATCGGGGAATGCTGGCGTTACTCAACACCACCCAGGTGGCCCGAGCACACGCCTCGCGCTTGCCTCGCCGTCATCTGCTCATTTCCCCCCACGCAGGTCTCCCGCCCGCAGCCGAGAACCCCGGCCTACTCCGGTGAAGAGGTGATCGGCATGGCAGCGACCCATCGGCGCGCATTCCTGAGGGGAGCGGGGCTGGCCGCGGCGGCTCTGGCCACGGGAGCGTGGGCCGCCCAGGGCGGCGACCGGAGCCGGCCCAATATCGTGGTCATCTTCGCCGACGACATGGGCTATGGCGACCTGGCCTGCTACGGACACCCGACCATCCGAACGCCCCAGCTCGACCGAATGGCCGCCGAGGGTATGAAGATGACCTCCTTCTACACCGCGGCGCCTTTCTGCACGCCCGCCCGGGGCGCCATACTCACGGGTCGCTACCCCCTCCGTAATGGCCAGTTCAACAACCTAGGGCCCGCCTCCACGGGCGGACTGTCGACCGAGGAGATCACCCTGGCCGAAGCCCTGAAGCCAGCGGGCTACCGCACGGCGTGCATCGGCAAGTGGCACTTGGGCCATATGCCCGACCTGATGCCCACGGCCCGAGGATTCGATGAGTTCTACGGCCTCCCGTACAGCAACGACATGCGCCGGCCGTGGGTCCAGACCGACATACCTCTTCAGCTCTACCGGGATACCGAGCCCATCGAGCATCCCGTGAACCAAGAGCTGCTCACCCAGCGGTACACGAGGGAGGCGACCCGGTTCATCCGGGAGTCGGGGGATGACCCCTTCTTCCTCTACCTCCCCCACTCCATGCCCCACCTACCCGTGCGCACCGGCATGCGGTTCCGGGGCGACAGCCGCTCCGGCCTCTATGGCGATGTCATCCAAAGCCTGGATTGGAGCACGGGCGAGGTGCTGAGGACCCTCCACGCCCAGGGAGTGGCCGACAACACCCTGGTGCTCTTCACCAGCGACAACGGCCCATGGCTGGACCTTCCCGACCGGATGCTCCAGGAGGGCAACGAGCGCTGGCACTCCGGCTCCCCTGGGCCGCTGCGCGGATGGAAGGGCAACACGTACGAGGGCGGGATGCGCGTGCCGGGCATCGCCTGGTGGCCGGGCCGCATTCCCGCTAATCAGGTATCGGCCGACATGGCGAGCACCCTGGACGTGTTCCCGACGGCCCTGACTCTCGCCGGAGTCGACGCGCCCGCGGATCGAGTCATCGACGGCGAGAACCTGATGCCATTCCTGGAGGGCCGGGCGTCGTCGCCGGTGGACGAGTTCTTCTACGGCCGTTCGGCCTGGGTCGAGGGCGTTCGCGAAGGGCCTTGGAAGCTGCGGCTCGCCCGCCACGCTAGGCCGGGCCTGCCCGAGGGCGAGCCCGTGCCGCCCGAGCTATTCCACCTGGATCGTGACCCCCGGGAGCAGTACAACGTTGCCGACCGAGAGCCGGAGATCACCGAGCGGCTGACCCGCCGGCTGGTGGAGTTCGCCAGCGAGGTGGATGGCCGGACGGTCCTGCGGGGCTGACCGGCGCGCCTAAGCTTGGCCCAAGGGCCGCTCCAACAGGTCGCACGGCTCCGCGCGCCAGCCGCCCGCTTGGCGGGTCAGCCGCCAGGTGCCGATCTGGTAGGGCTGGAGGCTGAGTCCCTCGACTCGCTCCCCCAGCAGCTCGACCTCCAAGTCGGCCGACCGGCCCTCGCGCTCATACGCCCTCAGCACGAGCCCGGCACCATCCTCGGCGGGCTTGAGCACCTCGGCGGTGACGTGATCGGGCCCTACCGACACGTAGGACTCGGTCGGCGGAGCGGGCCCGCCATGGGGCGGCTCCACCAAGCAGAAGCAGGGCGAGTTCAGCGAAGCGGCCAGGGTCTCAACCCCGGATCCCCGCCAGTCGCCGGCATGGGGAGCCACCGCGTAGGTCATTGCCCGCACGCCCTGGTCGGTGTACTCGTACAGCTCATCGGGCTGGACTTCCTGGGGGTCGTGGAAGGCGTAGATCGGGCTCCGCAGCAGCGTGAGCCGGGCCTCGCTACCCAGCACGTCGCATCCGTAGCACCCATCGTTCAGCACGGCGGCGCCGTAGGGCTGATCGGCGGCGGTGCCGCTCACGTCCAGCCACCGGTGGTGGGGCTGCTCATCGCCCCTGCCGGCTCGCACCGTATGGCCGTAGGCCGTCTCGAAGGTGGCGACGGGATCATGCACCGCGAAGGGGAAGGCTACCTTGAGCACCTGATGCCGCTGACGCCAATCGACCGCCGTCCGGAAGGCGATCTGCGGGATGTCCTGATAGAGGACCACGAACTGCTCGATGACCGAGGTCTCGAAGGCCAGCCGGAGTCTCAGGATCCCATGGGTCGGCCCCGAGACGAACACCTCGGGTGGATCGATGAGCCGGAACGCTCCCAGCTCGTCACGGTAGGCGTCGACGCCGTGGCTCCACGTATCCGACGGGTCGGAGAGGACCAGGGGCACGTTCGCCGGACCGGCACACAGCTCCACGTCATGACGCTTGTCGTAGATGCTGCGTATCCAGCCCGTCTCCGAATCCAGCTCGACGCGCAGATGACGGGATTCCAGCGATGTGGGGCTGATCTCCACGCTGGGGAAGGCAGTCTGCGGCGCACGGTTGATCAGGCGATATGTCCGGTGTCCTAGGGCGGGCATGTCGGCGAGGAAGGCCGCGGTATGGGTGCGGCCCGATGTGTGGACGGTGGGATCGAGCAGCATCGCCGGCACCTCGGCGCCCGAGTCGTCGACCAGGCTGACCTCACCCTCGGACCCCCGGAAGGCGATGTCTAGTTCCACCACCTCGCGCCGCGGCGAGAGCGACGGGTTGAAGACCACCACGGGCTGACCTTCACCAGAGGTGTCGACGCGAGCGGCCAGGCGGTGGAGAGCCCGGCGCAGGTGCCTTCCGGCTAGGAGCTTGGCTTCCGCGTGGTCGGCACGGGTATCATCGTACGAGACCCTCAAGCTGGTACCCGCTAGGATGTCGTGGAACTGGTTGAACAGCAGCAGCTTCCACCCGTCGCGCAGGTCCTCGTCAGCGTGGAGGGGGATACCCTGAAGCCGGGCCGCCGAGACCAGCCTCTCCGTGGCCAGCAGCAGATGCTCAACCTGCCGGTTGTCGCGCTTGACCTCGGATACGGCCGAGTAGCAGCCTCGCGCGTGGTACTGCAGCTCCTCCTCGACGATGGGCCAGGCATCCCGGCGTTCCGCGGCCTCGGCGAAGAAGTCCTCGATCCCGCCCATGACCAGGTCCGGCAGGCGGGGATCATCGCGCAGCCGGCGGATGGACGCCAAGTTCTCGCGCGTCGGCCCGCCGCCGTGGTTCCCCACGCCGAAGAAGCAGAGCATGGACTCCAGCGGCGGGGGCATCGCCGCGGCGGCCTCGCGCACGCGCTCTTCTATGTCCTCGGGGCCTGTGTTGTAGTGGCCCGGCGGCCGGCAGGCCATGACCTCGCTACCGTCGGGAGCGCGCCACCGGAACACCGCGCTGGGAAGAGATTTCTCGTGGGGGCCGGGCCGGAAGAAGCAGTAAGAGCCCTGGCCGGCGCCGACGAGAATCTGCGGGAGGCCAGCGGGGTGGCCGAAGGTATCCACGTTGTAGCCCACGGTCACGTCCACACCGAACCGGTCCAGGAAGTACCGCTTCCCCAGTAGGGCCTGCCGCACCAGGGATTCGCCCGAGGGGACGTTGCAGTCGGGCTGCACCCACCATCCGCCGACGACGACCCACCGACCCTCTTCTATCCTCTGGGCGATGGCCTCCAGCAGCTCGGGATCGTACTCCTCGATCCACTCGTACGTGGCCGCGGAGCTGCGGCAGAAGACGAAGGTGTCATCCTCCTGCATCAGCTCCAGAGCCGTGCGGCAAGTGGAGAGCACCTCCTCCCGCCCCTCGGGCCACTGCCAGAGCCACACGGGATCGATGTGCGCGTTTCCGATGAGGTACAGCTTGCCTCGCTGCGACACGAGCATCCCTCCAGGCTCACCGGCGGTTCGGCGGGCCGAGCTCGGCGGCCTTCGTCGGAAGGTCGGGCCGTGGAGCGGGGAGAAGGCGGGCTGCCTTAGCCCGGTTGGGAGGGACACTCGATGCGTCTGATCACGCTCGTTAAGATCGTGCCCGGCAAGACGAACGAGGGTCTGGAGCGGCTCCGCGCCCTGGCCGCCCAGGACATGCCCGATGGCGTGAAGACCTGCTTGTCGTGGATCACCTACGGCAGCTATGACCTGGTGTGGGCCTGGGAGGCGCCGGACATGAAGACCGCCAACCAAGTGCTCCAGGAGGCCACCAAGGAGGGACTCTTCACCACGGAGACCATGGCGGCCCAGGATTCGAGCGAGTTTTGAGGGCGCCTTGAGCCGCGAGCTCTTCGTCACATTGAGCGCGGGGCTGGAGGAGGTCACGGGCCAGGAGGTCATCTGGCGACTGCCGGATTCGCGGCTTCTGGCCGCCGACTCGGGGAAGGTGTTCTTCTCCTCGGACGCGAGCCCCGAGGACACCTTGGGCCTGCGCTCGGTCAACCACGTCCATGTGGTGGCCGCTCACCTCGACGGCATCGACTCGGGTGCTCAGGGCCTGGAGCAGATCGAGGCCCTGGCTTCTGCGGTCGACTTCCTTCCCGGCGCCTTCGCCTCAGCCGAGATCAACCCCTGGAAGACCGATCCTCCTACCTTCCGCGTGACCGGGTACCGAAGCGGCGAGCAGGAGTACGGATCCATGGACGTGGCCGCCCGGGTCGGAGCCGGTGTGGTGGCTCGCCATGGCTGGCCCGTGGACCTGGAGAGCTATGATGTCGAGATCGTGGCCTATCTGACCGATGATCGCCTGCTTATGGGCACCCGGCTGACCCGCGAGGGGAGTCTCCATCGACGCCACCGGGTGGGGGTTGGCAAGTCCACCCTCAAGGCGAGCGTCGCCTTCTCCCTGTGCTGGCTGGCCGATCTCCACGGAGCACAGGCCTTGGTCGATCCCCTGTGCGGCGCGGCGACGATTCCCACCGAGGCCGCGCTACAATGGCCCCACCTGGACGTGATCGGGGGCGACCGCTCGGCCGATGAACTGGACCTGGCCCGCCGCAATGTCGAGCTGACCGGCGCTGCCGTGAGCCTATGCCGCTGGGACTGCCGCGAGCTGCCCCTGGCGCGCTCCAGCGTGGACCGCATCGTCAGCGACCTCCCCTTCGGCCGCCGGGTTGGCAGTCATCAGAAGAACGTCCATCTGTACCCGCGCATGGTCCGGGAGATGGGGCGGGTGCTGGAGCCCGGTGGGCTCATGGTCGCACTCACGCTGGAGCGGAAGCTCTTCACCCGGCTCATCGACCGCAGCCCGGTTCTGCATATCGAGCGTGTGATAGGGATCTCGCTGTCGGGGCTCCGGCCGAGTGTCTACCTCGTGCGGCGAGGCTAGATCCCCGGCGGATCGGGCGGCAGGCTCGGCGCCGGGCTAACCGTTACGGTCGTCTCCTCCGAGTCAACGGCGAGGCTGGTGTCGGGACTGACGAGCTGGACCTCCAGTGTGACGCTGACCGCTCGGTCCGTGGTATTGGGGCGGATCGCGATGCGTCCCTGGTACTGGTTCGGGGCATCGGCCACGGGCTCGAAGGTGATCGCATCGGCATCGCCGCCGGGATAGGTGGCCGACCCAACGACCTGGCCACTCCCCTCGGCGGTGGCGGTAACCGTCACCATGCCCCCCTCGTAGCCCACCGTGGCTGGCGTGGCCGACACCTGCTCGATGCTACCCCCGGAAACGACGGCCACGCAGCCGCTCAGAATGGTGAGCATGGCCACCGTCCAGAGACCGGCTCCCTTGATCCTGCGGCTCGTCATCAACGACCCCCCTGCCAATGGACCCGGGCCGTGGCCCGGGCGGTCTCGCCGGCCTCGGAGTCGGCCCGCAGCTCGATGCGGTAGTCGCCCGCGGGCAGGGACGTGCCCCCGTCGGATCGGCCCGCCCAGCTAAGCTGATGGACCCCCGGTGACACGATGCCGCCGCCAATGCGTGCCACCACGCGCCCGGCCTGGTTCAGCACGACTGCCGAGACGGTGGCGGGCGCCGAGACGCGGTACTCCACGGTGGCGACCCCCCGAGCCGTAGCCGCGGCGTGGATCGTTAGGCTCAGGGAGAGTGTCCTGGGCATCACGCGGACCACGAGGGTGCGTGCCCCGTCGAGGGCCGGCAGCTCGATCCAGCTCTGGCGCCTCAGCGAGACCGCACGGCCGGTCTCCTTGACAGTCAGTTGGGCTGTGAGGTGGCGCGGCAGGTGCTCCATGCCCTCTACCCGCACCACGACCGGATCACCGCGCCGCTCCTCGGTGGGGGCCACCTCCAGGTCGAAGCGGTCCTCGGTTGCGCTCAGAGCGCGAAGGGTCACGCCGGCCTCGGCGCCGGGAGGGGCAGGCGCGAGCAGCGCTTGGGTGCGGCCAGAGATGCGGGCGAGTGCGCAGCTCGCGCCCTCGACATCCAGTCGCAGCGCGTAGCCGCGCGCGACGGTCCGCGACGACACGCTCGATCCCTCGGAGGCGGGGATGAGCACATCGATGGGCTGGAGAGCTTCGAGGAACAGGGCGCCCCAGGGCGGGATCTGCTCCACGGCTCCCGCCAGGTCGGGGTGCATCAGCCGGTAGCCATCGGCGGCGGAATCGTAGACCCACCCATAGGGCTGGACGGCCCCCGCGGCGACGGCTTCGGCGTACGTGAGCGACGTCCCGCCGTCGTCGAAGGTCAGGTCCGTGAGTCGCATAGGGGTCGATGTGCGGAGGCTCCCCAGGAGGTTGTAGCCCCGCACCAGGGATCGCCGCACCGAGGTCCCGCCCGGCACCGAGCCCTGCACGCTTGCGGTGCGGCTGTCGGGGATCCGGATGAAGTACCCCTGGCCGGGAGTGGGCTCACCCGAGACGGCGGAGTACGCCGAGGTGGCGGGATCGTAGGCGTACAGCGCCGTGGAGCCGGCGCCGAAGATGGCCTCGGCGCTCTCGAAGGCGGGGTCGGGATCCACTGGCACGCTGACCATATGGAGCCCGGCGGTCAGATCAGCCGTGAGACTCATGGTGGCCTGGAAGTCGACGTTGGTGCGGTCGGCGGAGAGGTCGAGGGTACGCGATGCGGGGATGAACCGGAGGCCGATCTTGCTCGGCTGTACCGTGTGCTCGCCCGGGGCCAGGCCCGTGAGGCTGTAGTTGCCCACGGAATCGGTTGTGTCCGAGACCAGGCCCGCCGTCACCGTGACCCCGGAGAGCCCGCTACCCCCCAGGGTGACCCGACCGGACACGGAGTAGGTTCGCGCCGTACCCATCTGATCGAGGGCTCGATCGACACGCAGCAGGCCCGCCCCGTACTGGGGGTCATCACCCGCGGGACCCAGGTCATCGGCCGACTCCCGAAGCACGGTCCGGACCGCCTGCCACGGGGGCGAGCCGGTCAGGCCGTGGGAGAGGAGCAGGGCAGCCGCGGCCGACACATGGGGCGTGGCCTGGGACGTGCCCTCCACATAGTAGTACTTGCCCGTATCGGTCACCGAGTCGCCCTGGTCCACGAAGAAGGTGTTCTGGTAGACGCCGTCCGAGCTACCGTCGGAGTCCTGGTCCAGGTCGATGTTGCCCCCCGGAGCCACCAGGTCCAGGCCCGGTCCGTAACTGGAGTACGAGGCCCGGGTTCGGTCCACCTGCACCGCGCCCACACCGATGACGTAGGGCGAGGAGGCCGGGAAGTCGACGCTATCGGAGCCGCTGTTACCCGACGCCCCCACCAGCACCGCCCCTGCCTCGGCGGCCTCCTTCAGGATGTCCAGCTCCACTTGCCCGGCGAAGGCAGCACCCAGGCTGAGGTTGACCACATCGGCGCCGTTCTCGACGGCCCACTCCACGGCCCGGGCCACGGTCAGCGTCGTGCCCGTCCCATCGCCGCCCAGGGCGCGTACGGGCATGATGGAGCAGTGGTGGGCCAGTCCCGTCACGCCCAGGGAGTTGTTCGTGGCCTGGGCGATGGTGCCTGTGACGTGGGTGCCGTGGCCGTTCTGGTCGTCGGGTGTGGCATCGTCATCGATGAAATCCCGGCCGGCGACGAAGCTCACTCCGGCCAGGTCCTCCATCTGGGCGAAGCCCCCGCCATCGCGGTAGGCCACGCCCGTGTCCACCACGGCGATCACCACCGAGGGCTCTCCCCGCTCCGCGTCCCAAGCAGCCTCGGCTCCGACCATAGCCATGTGCCATTGTCGCCCGAAGTCCGGATCGTTGGGCGTGAAGCGTGCCGCGGCTTCGGGGGGCCGAGGGCCGGCCACCTTACGGCCCATGGGGATCCGGTATATGCAGTTCGGCTGGGCGATGCGGACGCCGGGCAGCTCGGCCGCAAGGGCCAGGGCGTCCTCGAGGGGCATGTCCGCGGGCGCATGGAGAAGGCCAAGCCCGGAATCCGGGTATAACTGGTGCAGAGCCAGCCCCGAATCGGTGGCGGCCTGCTCCAGCTCGGCGCGAGCGTGAACGCCCTCCAGGGCGATGACCACCTCGCCCTCCACGTACGAGCCCGGCGCTGCGTCTACACCCGGCTGAGCCCAACTCTGGCCCGAGAGAAGGGCCAGAGCCAGCGAGGCAAGGACGTAGTGGAGGTACCGCAAGGGGGAGCCGCTCCTCGTCAGGTGCGTGGTGGCGTGACGCTAGCTAGTAGCTTACCTCGTAGCTGACGTCACAGCCCTGCTTGACCGTCTCGCCCACGAAGCACTTGCTGATGAACTTCTCCAGCGCTGGCCGGACGTTGTCGGGGATGTCACCGTCGATCTCCAGATTGACGGTGATGCCGTCGCACTTGCCATCACCCTTGGCGGCATCGGCCGTCGCCTTGATGGACTTGACCTCCAGGCCGCGGCGCTTGATGAAGCCCATGGCATAGACGATCTTGCATGCGGCCACGCTGGCGATGAACCAGTCCGTCGGATTGGGCATGGACGCTTTCCCGCCCATGCTCTCGGGTCCATCGATCTCCAGCTTGGTGCCGTCGATATCCGCGTGGATGGGGTAGTCCTGATCCAGTGTCAGCTTGATCTCTGCCAATTCCATCGTCCTCTCAGCATCGGCGGGACTAGCTCGCGTTGTCCCCCATCCAGTCTACCGCAATTCGGTGCCGGGTGTGGCTGAGGCGAAGGCGCGATCCAGGAACTCCCGCACGGGCTCGGCGTAGTACCGGTGCCCTCCCTCACCCACATACAGCTCCACGCGCTCCGGCACTCCCGCCGCCGCGTAGATGGTCTCCAGGTGCGCATAGGCTTGGCGTACCCCCTGGATGGGGAAGATGGGGTCGCCCTCTCCGGCGATGATGAGCTGCCACCTGGGTGCCACCAGGCCCGCCAGATCACCCATCTCGATGGACTCGGCCATGCCGGGCACGAAGTTGCAGGAGCAGTGGCGCATAGCCTGAATGGAGTCGCGGTACGTGCAGAAGGCGCACGAGGGGATAGAAGCCAAGATCCGCTCATCCATGGCCGAGGCGTAGAGGGTGATCGAGCCCCCGCCGGAGTTGCCCGTCATGGCGATGCGCGCGGGGTCGATCTCCGGCCGCTCGCTGAGGTAGTCGATGGCCGCCATGACGTCGTGGACGCGCATCCCCATGAGGACCCGACTCGCCTGGATCGCCAAGAGCGAATGCCGATCACACGAGGACGTGGCGTTACTCTCGATGTCCGCCTCGTTCCTCAGCTCGCCGAAGGACCGAAGCTCCAGGGCGAGGGCGGCGTAGCCGTTCCGTACCGCTTGCAGTGCGTTATCCCGGTCGCCCTCGACGACCATGGCCTGCCAGGTGTCGTCATCCACCAGACCCAGGGTCAGCCGCATCCCGTCCCGGGAATGCCCCTGGCAGCAGATGACCACGGGCAGGGGACCGTCGGTATCGGGTGGGAGGCACAGGTAAGCCGGCACCCACAGGTTCTCCTCAGTCTTCAGGAGCACCCGCTGCCGGAGGTGATCGGTGCCCCTGACATCGACCCTCTCCCACTCGCCTTCCCAGGAGTCCAGAAGGCGGGTGTCCACATCGGGAAGTGCCAGAAGGTCGGCCAGGTGCTCGCGAAGGCGCCGGGACCAGGTCTCGAAGTCCATCTCGCCGGGCCGGAAGCGCATGCCATGGGGCAGGTCGTCCCGCAGCTCATTCAGGTAGGGCTCGATCCGCACCTCGGGCTCGCCGGGTCCCGAGCCGGGGGCTCCCACCATGGCGGCGGTGATGCACAGCCAAGTAAGCATATCTATCGGCTCCCTCTGGCCGGTGGCGTTACATTCCGGGCAGGTTCAGGCCATCGAGCATGGACTGGAAGTCGCCCATGGCCTCCTCGCGGCCAGCCTCGGCGGCGTCCTGGGCCCCCCGCACGGCAGCCACGATCAGGTCCTGTAGCATCTCCACATCCTCGGGATCGACGGCCTCGGGCGCGATGGTGACCGACTTCAGAGTGCCCGTGCCCGTCACCGCCGCCGTCACGGCTCCGCCGCCCGAGCTCGCCTCGAAGGTCGCGTTGGCGATCTCCTCCTGCGCCTGCTGCACCTGAGCCTGCATCTGCTTGGCTTCGCGAAGCAGCTTCATCATATCCATCATGGTCGTGTCCCTTTCGCACCGGTCGCTTCTCGGCTACTCGCCATCGAGGGGCGTCGCCCCATCGAACATCTCCAGCACCAGATCGACCGCCGACTCGCGCCCGCCTCGGGCCGCAGGCGGCTTGGCCTTGGGTGGGCCGTCGCCCAGCTCGCACGCGACCTTCAGCGGACGGCCGTAAACGTCGGCCACCGCATTCTCGATCAGCTCGCGCCTCTCCGGATCGTCCAGGGCATCGCGCAGCTTGTCGAGCTGGAAGCCGCCGGGCACCGAGACAACAAGCTCATCCCCGCTCTCCATGGCCGTGCTCTCGGCGAGCTGGGCGCCCAGGGCCGGGCGGGCATTGTGAATGGCCACGACGGCCCGCTGCCACTCGCCTGATGCCGGGGGGCGAGGCGCATCAGCGTCATCGCTCGGCCCGGCCTCCCGCGGCGGTGGCTCGGGATCGGGCGCCTGGCTCGGGGG
>WJIW01000474.1 GCA_014730065.1 Armatimonadia bacterium
GGGCCCCGCCCTCGTGGGGGGGAGCGCTCGGCCTAATCTCCTGTGCCGGTGGATCTGCCGGGGCGGCAGAGGGGGGGAAGACTGGCCGAGCGCCTACATCCAGTATAGCCGAACTAGACAAGATGCAAACGCGGTTCCCGTCGTTGGGCAGAATCCATGCCCGAGTGGTGGATTGGGGTCTTTCTATGACCGCTAGTTGTTGACAGTATATGCGCTGATTCCTGTTCCAATTGCTCCATGTGCGCAGACTAGCCCCGATGGCGCCCTGTCGCGTGGTCTTCCCTCCTCGTCCCGGTGCTCCCTTCTCCGCCCCCGCGAGCCGTGCGCTGCCCGTGCGGCCTGCCCGGAGATTCTCGGTGGCTTTCTCTCGGGAACCCGCCGGACCGACCCCGGCGCCAGGTATGAATCCACCAGGTCAGGCGTCCGCCGAGGGGCGGATTCGGGCAGTGGTGGGTTCGTGGTGCGCCGCGGTTGAGGCCTGCCCACCTCCCCTCCCGGGCGCTATGGCCCGCCACCGGATCGGTTTCCGATCGGGGTGGCCCATCTGGGGGGGAAACCCATGGTGACCGGACGCACGACCCACGGGGTACTCACGCTTCTACTCGCATTAGCACTCTCCATCCTGCTGGCCCTAGGCTGCGCGGGGGGCGCGCCCGGCGGCCTGGTCGACACCGACTCAGGCTCCGAGACCACGCCCAGCCAAACCACCGATGATAACGGAGACGAGCCCACCGACGAAGACGCGGAGCCGGCCAGGGGCACCTTCACTCTGAAGCTGGCCTGGGATGTGGATGGTGCGTCGACCCGGGTCATCCCCACCGGAACTGATCACATCAACCTGCGGATCCTGCCCGCGGCCGGTGCCGATCCCGAGCTGACCGACACCATCGACAAGAGCGAGGTCTCCGGCGGGGAGGTCACACGAACCTACGATCTACTCCCCGGTGATGGCAAGATCCTGGAGATCGACGCCGTGGACGCCGGCGGCCAGATCGTGGCCCAGGCGTCGATCACCATCGACATCACCGCGGCCGCCGTGACCCAGGTCAACGTAACCCTGGACTCCACCGGTATCCTCAATCCCGTCGTATCGGCCTCGGCCGACCCCGCCTCGGCCCGGCCAGGTGGGAGCATCACCCTCACCGGCACGGCGTCCGATCCCGATGGCTCGCTGGCCAAGCTGGAATGGGACGCCGACGGCGACGGCACCTACGAGAGCAGCACCACCAACTGCTCCAGCGGGGAGTACACGGTCACCGTCACCCCCGCCCTCGGCGACTACACCGGCGTCTTCCGGGCCACGGACAACGACGGCCTGACCAATACCGCGAGCGTCAGCTACAGCATCCAGAGCGCCGATCCCGAGCTCGGCGTCAGCCCCGGCAGCTTGAGCTTCGACTCGGTAACCGGCGAGCTGACCCTGGCCGTCAGCAACGGCGGGGACGACGACCTGACTTGGGAAGCCACCGCCAGCGACTCCTGGCTGGGGCTTTCGCCAGCGAGCGGCACGAACGACGCGACCGTTACCGTAACCCTTGCCCGCGGCGATTTGTCGGCGGGCAATCACTCGACCACCATCGACTTCACCTCGAACGGCGGCAGCGCGACCGTGGATGTGGATGTCGAGGTCACGCGCGCCGAGATCATCGTCGACTGATCGGTCCCCACTTGGGGGAGGAGGGGCACCCATGCCGTCCCATAGCAAGCTGAGGTACCTTCTCGCACTCGCCGGCGCCCTGAGCGCCGCCACGCTGCTCGCCCTCGGTTGCGGCGCCGGTTCGCTCCCCGGCACCGAGCTGGGCTCCCCACAGAGCCCGGCGGCCGATGCGGCCGCGCCCATGGCTCCGGGCGCGGGACAGGTTGTGTTCCGGGTGGCATGGCCCGCGGCCGAGGCATCGGCTAGGGTCATACCCACGGGCACGGATCACCTCGATGTGACGATCCGGCCCGGTGCGGGCCAGGACGCCGAGCTGACCGACACCATCGACAAGTCCGAGGTGTCGGGTGGCCAGGTGACCCGGGCGTACGACCTGATGCCCGGCACGGGCAAGGAGATCACCATCGAGGCCGTTGCCGCCGATGGGCAGGTCGCGGCGACGGCGACGGTCAGTGCCGACGTGGCGGCGGCCCAGAGGACCCAGCTCGCCCTCACCTTGGAGTCGACCGGCCTCTTCGACCCCGCCATCTCGGGGTCGGCGAGCCCGGCGTCGGCCGAAGAGGGCAGCAGCATCGACCTGGTGGGTAGCGCGAGCGACCCCGACGGTAGCCTCACCAAGCTGGAGTGGGACGCCGATGGCGACGGCACCTTCGAGAGCTCGACGACGAGTGTGGGCAGCGGCGACTACACCGTTGCCGTGACGCCCGCCGTCGGCAGCTATACGGCGACCTTCCGGGCGACGGACAATGACGGCTTGTCTTCGACGGTGGATGTCACGTACGAGATCACCGCCGCGGAGGACGCGTACGAGGGCATCGTGACCGACGTGTTCAGCGGCGACCCGCTGGTCGGCGCGCTGGTCTCGGTGGGCGGCCTGAGCGACACGACGGACGCCTCGGGCGCGTATTCGATCACCGGCCTGTCGGCGGATACCCAGCGCATGGAGGTCACCCACGGCGACTACCTGACCCGTAGCTTCGAGGTCAACACGGCGCCCTCGGGCACCCAGGACGTGACGGCCCTACCCAGCTCCCACAACACGAAGATGATGCGGGCGCTGTACTACAAGCCCACGGGCGGAGGCCAGTACGACCCCGGCGTGACCCGCCGCTGGCCCGAGGACAATCCGCCCACCTTCGTGATCTATACCAAGTACCTGAATGATGGCGACAACCCGAGAGACGTCGCCCAGTACTCCATCGACCACTTCGTTGATGTGATCGAGAACACTCTACCTAGCATGACGAACGGCTGTATCGGCGGGCCGGGGAGTGTGGAGATCTTCGAGGGCGCGCCGGAGGATGACTCGAGGGTCGCAGTGAACACCACCTACCCGCTCGCATACATCAC
>WJIW01000475.1 GCA_014730065.1 Armatimonadia bacterium
GGCGCGGCTTGGGATAGCGGGCTGCCGACCTTCTTCATCGGCCCCCTCGATGAGGACGACAAGGGGAGGCGGGGGCGCGAGGGGGCGCAGGCGATCCTCGCCGGAAGTGATGCCTTCATCATACGGCCAGGTCCCACGCAGACTCAGGACATCCCGCCTCTAGCGAGCAGCTTCGCCGTGGACCCCACCGCCCAGCACGATCCCCTCGGCAGCATTGCGCGCACACGATGGAGCGACGAGGAGGAAGCGACCGAGGTCCCGCCCCTGGCCGGACTGCACCGGATGGGCTGGTGCTGGACCTTCGCACAGGCGGCGCCTATCTCTGCGGGCGATTGGGCGTGGCAGCTTGAGATCGCACCGGCCCCGCCTGCGGGGACGCGTGTGTACCTGAACGGCCGGGAGGTGGGCGAGGTCAATCTCGGCGTGACCGCCAGTGGCGTGTGGCGGTGCAGCGTGCCCAGCGCCGCCATATCAAGTGTGCGCCGGAACGAGCTAGCCCTGCGCCTGGCGTGGCTTCCCTCGCCCCCTCGAAGCGCCGCGGCGCTCCGTCCCTACCCCAAGACCGACTTGGCAGTCACCACCGAGCTTCACCACCTGAAGGTGGGTGATGTTCTGAGCACGCCGGCGGCGGGGGCGACGCTCGCACCCCGGAGCGAGGCTCTCGCTCCGGGCGTGGCAGTGCTGGGGACGTACGGCGACGATGCACGACCCGGGCTGCTCCGCCAGGGCAACCGGCTTCTCTGGGCTGGCCCCGCGAGCATCGCCCAGGGCGACCCAGGGGTGCAGAAGGCCCTCGCGAGCTTCCTGGCTATGCTGGGTGAGCCCAACACCTACCCACCCCATCACCGCCACACGATGCTGGCTGTTGCCGAGGGCGGTGGGGGTGCTCTCGTAGTCCCACGCACCGATCGCGCGACGGAGATCGATCTGGGCACCAACCGGGTGTTCCGGATCGGAGTGCCGACCCATGGAGCCAACTGGCAGCGGGTGCACAGCAACGGACGCTCGGTCGTGCCCATCCCAGGGCGCAGGGCTGGCGATGCGCTGTGGTTCGTGCCCACCGAGCTAGAGCTGCGGCCCAGCGGAGATCACATGGTCGTCCGTGAGATGCTCCGGGATAGCCGCGATCCCGAGCGGCTGATCCTCATCGCGGACATTGAGGGGGCGGGCGGAGGGGTCGTCCACTCGCCCTTCGATGGCCTCTGGAAGGCCACCGCGCTGATCGACGATGCAGCGGTCCACGTCGGAGGCAGCGGCTCCACGGCCGAGTTCGACATACCGCCCGGCCGCCACGAGATCCGGGTCGAGATCCACTGCCCCGGCGCCGATCCGGTGGAGAGTCGGCTGTACGCTCGGTTTGGGGCGATGTAGGGGACGTCACACTGCCCTCCCCTCGTAACGCTTCGCTACGAGGGGAGGCGACCGTTCACTCGCCGTGCAGCCTGCGTCTGGCGAAGGACGCTACGAGGGGTCGAAGTCGGGGACAGCCAGGTGCTCGCCGCCGCGCAGCGCGGATTCCTGGGCGACGATGCCCGGTGCCGTCATGGCGACGGACTCGTACACGTCGATGGCGGGCTCGCGATCCTCGAGGATCGCGGTGATGAACTCGTGGGTGATGAAGGGGTGGCTGGCTCCATGGCCCGAGTCGTAGCGCATTGCCTCGGGCACCAGATGCCAGTAGTCGGGGCTCTCGGTGACGTCGGGCTGACCAGCGGGCTTGACGACATAGGGCTGGCCCGACCACGCACTCATGAACATGGATAGCCGGTCGCCAAACCACTGGGCGCGCTCGCCGTGGTTCCAGGCGTTCCACATGATATTGCAGCGGAAGATGTTGCCCGAGCTTGTGGTGAACAGGGCCACATTGTTGTCGAAGGGGTTGCCGTAGGCGTTCTGCTCGAAGCCGACGTCCTCGCCCTCGGTGCCGATGCACGAGACGTCCACGAGCCGCTCGCCCGTAACGCCAACGAGGAAGCCGGTGGCATGGGTCGGGTAAAGCATGGGCGGGAAGCCGTAACGCCATGTGGGCATGCCGCCCTCGCGCTCAGGCATCCTGCTGAGATCGTTCGAGTCGGTGCCGATGGCCGGATGGTAGTACTCGCCCTCCACGTACTTCAGCGTGCCGAAGGCGCCATCGGCGAACATGCGGCGCGCGGTGATGCATGGCCAGCGGTAGTAGCTGGTCTCGGCCATCATGTAGTAGACGCCATTGCGCTCCTTGGCCTCGATCAGCTCCGCGCAGCCCTCGAGACTAATCGCGGCGGGCACGGCAGAGATGACGTGTTTGCCGGCGTCCATGGCGTCGACGGCGTGGCGAACGTGGTCGGGGCCGCCGGTGAAGACGGCGATGGCGTCGATGTCGTCATCATCCACCATCGCCTGGAGCGACGGGTACGTGCGCTCGCACTGGTAGCGGTTGACCAAGTTCTGAAGCCTGTCCTCGAGCAGATCGGAGACGCCGTACACCTCGCAGCCGGGGTCCTCGTGCCAGTGGAAACCGGCGCCGAAGCTGCCGCCGACGACGCCTATGCGCACCCGGTCGGCGGGGCCATCCTGCACGGCCCAGGCCTTGGCGGCGATGGCTGAGGTAGCCAGGCCACCAACGATCCCCAGGAACTCACGGCGATTGGGTCTGAGTGACTGCATGGAGTCTCCTATCCGGCGCTGGGTGCTAGCCCGTCTCGACCGGGCCTGTCCACGAGTTCATGCCGCCGAGGACGTTCATCACTCTAGTGAAGCCCCGGCTCTCGAGCTGGGCCTCGGCCGCCGCGCTACGCATGCCCGAGGCGCAGATGACCGCGGTGCGGGCCCCCGGGTCGAGGGTGGGCGCCCATGTTGCGAGCTGGTCCAGGGGGAGGTTCCGGGCCTGGGCGATGTGGCCCTCCTCGAACTCGGCCACGGTCCGGACATCGATGAGGACCAGATCCTGTCCGTCCTGAAGCATCTCCTGGAGCTGGCTGGTGGTGATGTCCTCGGGCGGAGCGCCGCCGGCCTGGGGCGCGCAGCCCACGGCGAAGGCAGACGCGGTGACTAGGGCGTAGGCGATGGACGGGGTGGGTCGCATGGGGACACCTCTCAAGATGGAGTCGGAGGGTAGTTTAGCAGATTGATGCGGCGCGCCGGCTAGCTGATCCCACCCATGGTAACAGCCCATGCGGGCAAGAGGACCTGGGACAGAGCCAGCGCGAGGCCGATGCCCGAGAAGGCCTGCGGCCATGGTGCTTGCTTCTTCAAGGAGACCCGGAACATGATGCCATTCACGATGGTTGCGATGAGCGGAGGGACCATACCAATGGCTACGGTCCAGTTGGGAGGGCCGCCGATGCCGGCCCCGACCCACCCTGGGATGGCCCACACCCAATCCGCCCAGAGCCACAGAGCTACGGGCGACCCCACTGCGGCGAGTCCCAGGGCACCCAGGCTGAGCCATACGAAGTTGGCGTCCTCACGCCTCATGGGCACCACCAAGTAGTGGTTCGGGCGGGCGAACGGTTGACCTGTTCGACGTTGTGTAGCGGCCGCGAGAGGGTATTATCTCAAGAAGCCCGGAGCCCACCCCGGCTCCGGGCGATTGTGCAGGGGTTGGTGGGTCGTACAGGATTCGAACCTGTGACCTTGGGATTAAGAGTCCCCTGCTCTACCAGCTGAGCTAACGACCCACACGCAGTATAGGCATGTGGGTGGAGTGCGTCAAGAGCCCGGCCCGGGCCCGCCCACATTCCCATTGCGCTCGTCCGCCCCAAGCCTTACCATCTCGGCCCGGCGGCGCTCCCTCGCCGCGATCCTCCCCCGAAAGGGGCGCGGCGCCATGCCCCGCGAGTGGCAGCTCGAAGTGCCCGATGTCCCCCTCATCGCCATCGCCCCCCACAACGGCCACTACGTGCGGCCCCAGGCCGCGATGCTCATGGCCATCGATGATGAGACCCGCCTCCGCGAGGAGGATCCCTTCACCGGCGAATGGGCCGGGGGGCTGCCCGGCACTGCGATCATAGGGCGACGCTCCCGGTTCGAGGTGGATCTCAACCGGCCTCGGGAGAAGGCCATCTACATCCAGCCGGGCGATGCCTGGAATCTCTTGGTATGGCACCGCCGGCCACCCCGTCCTCTCATCCTCCGCTCCCGAGGACACTACGATCGGTTCTACCGCGCCCTGCGCGGCTTGCTGGAAGCCACGGTCGCCCGCCACGGCCAATGCGTGGTGTACGACATCCACTCTTACAACCACCGCCGCGGAGGGCCGACCGCTCCGCCCGATGATCCCGAGCTGAATCCCCAGGTGATCGTGGGGACGAGGCACATCGACCGGGCCTATTGGACGTCCGTCGTCGACGCCTTCATCGGCGCGCTGGTCACCCACGACTTCCGAGGCGGCCAGCTCGATGTGCGGGAGAACATCAAGTTCGGTGGCGGACACCTGGTAAGATGGATCGAGGCCAACTTCCACCGGCGGGCCTGTCCCATCGCCATCGAGTTCCGGAAGGACTTCATGGACGAGTGGAGCGGCGTGCCCGATCGCGAGGCCGTGGATGCGGTGGGCGAGGCCCTAAGAGCGACGGTGGATCCAGCGCTACAAGCCCTTGAGGCCATGGGAGAGAGCCATACGTGAAGAGGCCGGCGCGCCTCACCAAGCGGATGATCGACGACATCGCCGCTCGCCTGTCCGAGGGCAAGCGCGTGCGGCGGAACATGCCCCGCTGGGGCCGTCTGCATGTCGACCGGAAGCTGCCCTTCCTCTGCGTCTACCGCCGCCAGCATGAGGACGATGCGGGCACGGGAGCGCTCATAACTGGCGAAGCGTCTTACCTGCTGGCCCCCGGTGGGCGAACCCACCGCGAGGGCGTATTGGACCTGACCCGGGCGGCGGTTTCCGCCCTGAGCGCGGAGTTCGGCGGCTTCTTGATCCTGGAGATCTGGGAGGGCGCGCCGCCCGAGGAGAACTCGCGGCGCGTCGCTCGAGCGGACATCAAGATCCACGTCAGCCGGACGCGCCGACCCGAGGCGGCGGTGGATGCCCTTCAGGCGGCCCTGGATCGGGCGCGGATCATGAAGCGCAAGCCCAATGTGGAGGTGGTCGAGGGCCGTTCGGTCCACCCCAAGGGGCGGTCACCCCTCCTGCCCGCCGCCGTGGCCCGGTCGCTGGAGTGTCACATCGTGGGTATTGAGATCTCCCCCGTCTACCGCAACCCCCAGACGGGCGACCTCTACCCCTCGGTGCATCGCGCTGTGAAGCGCGCCCTGGGCCGGGCCCTCCGGCGATGCGCCTTCGAGTTCTCCCAGCGCGAGACCCGGTTCCACCCCGAGCACTACCACATGATGGGGCGCCGTGCGGTGGTCAAGGCCGTGTGGGATGTGGACCGGCGGCTGGCGGAGGTCAGCGGCGCCTTCGACTACCTCCTGGCCCTGACGCCCGTCAACAGCCACGGCGCTTGGCTGCAGTTCCGCCGGTCCAGTTACGACCGAGCCCCGGTGTTCCACTACCGGCCCGCCGGTTTCGATCCCGCCCTGCTCAAGCGCCAGCTCTTCCAGATCCCCCTCGAGCGCATCGAGGATCCCAGTTTGGCCAACCTGTTCCGGGAGAAGCAGGATGAGCTGGCGCGCCAGATCACTATGATCGACGACCGGGAGACCCGGCGCTTCCTGCCGGGCAGCCTCCAGGTGTTCGGCACCGTGGACGACGAGCTGGCGGACACGGCGGAGACGATCCTGTCCCGGGTGGCACCCCGGACCCGCGGGAATGGCGGCAAGTCGCTGACGCCCGAGGAGTGCGCCGCACGGGCGAGGGAGGCCATCGCCGAGTACCGGGCCGTGCATCCGGGATTCAGGGCAAAGGCCCGGGTCAGGGAGGACATCCCGCCGGGCATGCTCGTAAGCCGAGGCTCTCTGCTCATCGGCGCCCGGAGCCGTATCTCGGAGAGCCGCATGGCGTCCCTGGTCCACCACGAGGTTGGCACTCATCTGCTCACCTACTACAATGGCCGGGCCCAGCCTTTCCGGCAGCTCTACTCCGGGCTGGCGGGCTATGAGGAGCTGCAAGAGGGCCTGGCGGTACTCGGTGAGTACCTGGCGGGGGGGCTGAACCGGTCCCGGCTTCGGCTGCTGGCCGCTCGCGTCGTGGCGGTCAAGTCGCTCGTGGATGGCGCGTCCTTCGTGGAGACATTCCGGGTGCTGCACCGGGGCCACGGCATGGACCGACGAGCCGCCTACAATGTGACGATGCGCGTGCACCGGTCCGGCGGCCTCACCAAGGATGCCATCTACCTGCGCGGACTCCGGGGGCTGCTGGCCCACATGGCGGGGGACCCGGATCTGGATCTGCTATACGTGGGGAAGATCGGTCTGCGACACGTGCCCGTGATCGAGGAGCTGATGCTCCGCGGGGTGCTCAACCCGGCGCCCCTCAAGCCGGCGTACCTGGACCTGCCAGAGGCGGGCGCGCGTCTGGAGAAACTCCAGAGGGGGATCGGCTTGCTCGACCTCCTCGAAGGGAAGCGGAAGCGCTCATGAAAATCGGATTCCTCGTCAACGACCTCGCGGAGGAGCAGGCGGGCTACACCACAACCCGCCTAGCCATGGCTGCGGGGAACATGGGGCATGAGGCTTGGATCATGGGCGAGGGCGACCTGGCTCACGACTCCGACGACCATGTCTGTGCCCGGGCCCGGCGCGCCCCCAAGCCCAAGTACAAGGAGACCAAGAGCTTCCTGAAGGCGCTGCAGGGGTCCACGGCGGTGAAGGAGCGCATCACCGTCGATGACCTGGATGTGCTGCTGCTCCGGAGCAACCCCGCCGAGGCAGTGCGGGACAAGGCCGGGATGCAGACTGTCGGGCCCGTGTTCGGACGGGCCGCCATGCGCCGAGGCGTCATCGTTCTCAATGACCCCAACGGCCTGGCCAAGGCGGTCAACAAGATGTACTTCCAGAACTTCCCCGAGGAGGTTCGGCCCCGCACCCTTATCACCCGGGACCGGGGCGAGATCAAGGAGTTCGCGGCCTCCGAGGGCGGCCGGATCGTTCTCAAGCCCCTCCAAGGCTCGGGCGGCGAGAGCGTGTTTCTGGTGCGACCCGAGGACACGCCCAACCTCAACCAGATGATCGACGCCGTGCTCCGCTCGGGCTACGTCATCGCCCAGGAGTATCTACCCGCGGCCGAGGAGGGCGACACCCGGCTGTTCCTGATGAACGGCGAGCCGCTCCGGTACAAGGGCCGTTACGCCGCCTTCCGCCGGGTCCGGCAGGGGGGAGACATGCGGAGCAACATCCATGCCGGCGGGCGACTGGCGAAGGCGGAGATCGGCGAGACGGCGCTGCGGATCGCGGAGATCGTGCGGCCCAAGCTGGTGCAGGACGGGATGTTCCTGGTTGGCCTGGACATCGTGGGCGAGAAGCTGATGGAGATCAACGTGTTCAGCCCGGGCGGGCTGGGTAGCGCCCAGAAGCTGGAGGGCGTGAGTTTCGCTCAAGCGGTGATCCACGCCCTGGAGCGCAAGGTGAAGTACATGCAGTTCTACCGGAGGAACTTCGACAACGTGGAGATGGCGACGCTTTAGGGGTCGCTCAGGATGCTATCCATGAACTGGGCGAGCTCCGCCGGCGGATGGCTGGCGACGTCGGCGTAGCTGTTCAGGACGTAATCGAGAGGCACACTGCTTCGCTCACTGGTCAACGGCAGCTTGCGCGCCCACCGACGGAACGTCGGCTTGCCGAAGACGTACCGCGCCAGTTCTTCGACATTGCGGCACCGATCTGCTGCGCTCATCTCCGTCGCCCAGATCTCCGCCAATCGCTCGTGTGCGCCGAAGCCCGACGTCCACGTCCGCAGTTGGTCGAGCAGAACACCCAGGTCCTGGTCCGAGTACTCCAAGTACCTGATATACCTGCGCTCATCGGATCGGGCGAACTCCTCGCTGATGATCTGGACACACCTGTTGTGCGCTGTAATGGGCACACACTCCCTGCAGTGCTCCTCAAGCCGTTGCGCCACTTCGGCCTGGGTGCGCCATCCCTCGGGTGGCGCACCCGCGAGACGCCACGCTCTGTCAATGACGGCGTGCCAGTGGCTCGGCTCCAATAGGTAGTTCTCGATGCTGGGCCTCGGCAAGCGGCGGATGGGCGGGGCGTCGGTCTCTTCCACCTCCGCGTCCAGAAAGTCGCCATCAACGAGGCCCACGACCCGAAAGGTCAGCTCGGCCAGGGGCGACAGTTCGGCTACCGCACCGCGAACTTGACCGCATCCGCTGTGACCGAAGAAACGAACGGCTCGCCCTCCGCCGAACCAGTGATTGTAGATATTCTGGTCGAAACCGTGTGCCGCGCCTTCGCACACGACCGCCGTCGCCCCGCTACGTACTGTGCGGAGCATCTCCTCGAGGAGTGCGCGTGTGGCCGGTCTCATGCTTCGCTCACTGCGGGGGATAGGCCAGCCGTCCGCCCCTCGGCGTCCAGGTGGTCCAGCACCCGTAGCTGATGGGTGGGGCAGGCCCTTACGATGTCCCCCGAGTGGGTCGCGAGGATGACCTGCCAGTCATATGCCTTGCTGAGCTGGTCGAGCTGCCGGAGGAGCATCGCCTGCATCGATGGATGCAGACTGATCTCGGGCTCGTCGATGAGGATGATCGACCCTGGCCGCGCCACCCGAGTCAGCTCCAGCATAATGAGCATCCACTGCTGCTCACCCGAGGGCAGCTCGTGCAGCCTCACGGCTTGGCTCTCATCACCATTGCCATCGACGGGCCCGCAGTATACCCGGCCCTCTCGGACGTATGGGGTGCGCTCGGGAGGGAGGGCGATCCTAACGCGCTCCAACGCCTCCTGGAACTGGTTGCCCTCCTCGCCTAGCTGCCGAGCCTCCAGGTCGAGGTAGTTGAGCCACACGAGGTACTGCTCAAGGGAAAGCTTGCGCTGATTGGGGCTGCGGTACGTTGTGACGGGACCGTCCGGCAGGTCGGGCCGCTCGATCCGAGCTGGCTCATCGGGGTTCGGGGGCGGCAACAGACGGTCCGATGGGATGAGGACCAGTCCGCCCTGGCCTTCTCGCATCGCCTGGCTCACCGCCTGCACCGCCGGAGTGTAACCCATGTAGTCGGTGCCGCCGACGTCCCAGGGCCAGAAGCACCCAAGCCGAGAGGTCATACCCGGCAGGACTTCATCGAGCCACTCGCGTCGACCGAAGCCCAGGGCCAGATCGTGTGGGGACGGGAGGCCATCGAGGTGCTCGTCCGGGATGAGGCGACCGACGTCGTCAATGGTCAGCGCGACACCGATGGGCTTGCCGAGAGAGGACTTCGGGCTGTCGCCGATCAGCAGCCCCACCAGCCCCACGCACGCATCGAGCACGCTCGTCTTGCCGGAGCCGTTGCTGCCCGCCAAGACCACGCGGTCGAGCGGCGCACCCGTGTACGGATCGGTGAAGTCGATGAGGGTCCGCTCACGGAAGTTGCGGTAGCCCTCCAGGACGAGCTTGGTGATCTTCATGGCGCCATCACCTCTTGCGATCACTGGGGGCCAGTATAGCCCACCCTCGCCCTACAGATACCCCAAGTCCTCCAAATGTTGCTCAACCTGCCGGGCCTGCTCCTCGGTATAGGGCTGAGCTTCGCCGGGGGGCGAGGTATGGTCGGAGTCGCCCCCTACTCCCGCCAGCTCCAGGATGACGCCGGCCATGTGCTCCAGGCCCGGGTCAGCGAGCCGAGCGACTCGATCCGCCGCCGGCCCGGTAGCGATGAGCGTGCCCTCCAGGCGGTGGATGGCGGGGACGTCGAGCCACTCACCGCCCTCGTCCTGGGCGGTCGCCACGGTGGGGGCATCGGGTCGCTGGAGCCTCGGGCCCACGTCGTAGCGGTATCCCTCGGGGGTCAGTAAGAGGTCTGGACTCCCCGGCGCGCGCTCACCGGGGTATAGCTCCTCCGCTGCGACCACCCGCTCGACGACCTGTGACCCATCGGAAGGGCTCACCAGCTCCTCGAAGGCCTGAGCCACGTCGCGCCGGATCGCCCTCTCGTCCGCTGGCTCGACCACGCCCTCAGCCCACTCGCCCGCACGGTTGATCTGGATCTGCCCGTACGTGCCCCAGGGGAAGGCGTATGTGCTGCCCCAATCGATGCTCTGAAGCTCGGTGTGGGCCACGGCGGCTTTGGCCCGCTCGGGCATCAACCGTAGCGCCAGTGGCTTCAGCGCGCGGCCCGCGCCCTCGGCAAAGAACCGCCGGACGGCGCGGACGGCCCGCAGGCCGGGCGGCATCGCCGGCTGGTCCTCCGCTCGTGAGCGCAGCTTTAGGAGACCCGCGTCGGCCAGGACTCGGGTCATGTTGATGGACCCCTCGGCGGGGCCCATGCCGTGGTCGGAGAGGACCAGCACACCGGTGTCGTTGCCGGCGTGAGCTTCGAGGACCTGACCCACCGCCTCATCGGCCACCTGGTAAGCCGCGAGCAGGTCGCCGCCCTCTTCGGCCACTTCTGTGGTCGAGGCGCCGGTGGGCCACAGTCGATGGGCGGCGTGGTCGGTGGCGCAGAAGGTGGTCATGAGGACCTGGCAAGGCCACCGGTCCAGGAGGCGCCCACACATGCGGGCCTGGCCCATGGCCTGGCCTCGGAGCCGGAGGATGTAGGATTCGCGGGGATGGAGGGGCACCGGCCCGTGGCGGTAGCCGTCCTCGCCATGGAGGGCCACCTCGTAGGCTTCGGTCGGCGCGGCCGCGCCTGGGCCGAAAGCGGGAGTGTCGAAACCCGACACGGTGAAACCCGTAAGCTCCTCGGGCGGGAAGGTGAAGGGCGTGTTGAGCTGGCCCACGGTCAGCCCCGCCGCGCCCAGACTCTGCCAGAAGCTCGGTAGCCGGCGATGGCCCGCATGCACCGGCTGAGGCTTGTACGAGTCATGGTCCAGGCGGTGGAAGCTGTAGATCCCGTGCTGGCCCGGGCCGGCGCCGGTGAGGAATGTGCTCCAGGCCACGGGCGTGACAGGTGGAAGGGTGGAGCGCAGGGCGGTTGCCGTCCCCGACTGCATGAGGCTCGCCAACACGGGTAGCTTGCCGGCGGCGGCCCACGGCCGGATGAGATCCAGAGTCGCGCCATCGAGGCCGATGACGATCAGACGTGGAGAGGGCATGGCATGAGGCCTTTCGCGGAGGCTGGCCTACCCATGGTAACCCAGATCGATGCGCGGTCAGAACCGGAAGTCCACGGTGGTCTCCTCGCCGGGCCGGACCATCACGTAGGGCTCCTCGCGCCACTCGTGGCCGCGGTACCGGTCTGCGGGCACGGTGTCGGCTGAGTTGGCGTTGTGGCAGTAGACGAAGTGCTCGCCAGCGGGGATGCCGGAGATGGAGTACCGGCCGCTTCCATCGACGGTGCCGTGGGCGATGGGGAGGGGAAGGTATCCGCCCTGGAGTGCGATGAGGTTATCGCCCGATGGCAGGAGCTGGCCCGGCTGGAGGAGATGGTCGGGCAGCGGCTCCTCGAGCACGTACACGTCACTGCCCGAGCATGGCACATGCCGCTGCTCCCGCAAGCTCTGGTAGTTGACGACCCCGGCCATGGAGCCGACTCCCGGCGAGGAGGCGTCCATCTCGCCCGCGCCCGCCCCGCCGCTCTGCTCGAGGAGTGCCCGGGCGAGCTGCTCGTCGGAGAGCGCCGCGACACCGTTACTCGGTGCCGGCGCGGTGAAGTCGCTGATCCACCGGTAGGCCGCGATTCCGCCCCATACCGCGAGAGCGACCGTGACTACCGTCAGCACTACGCCGGTGACGATCATCACCGGGTACCCTATCCCCTGTGACCATACGATTGCGGAGTCGACCCAACCCATCAGCCCCCTGCGCCTGGAGCGCTCCTTAGGCGGCCGATTGTGGTAGACGGGCCGACGGCTCATGGCTGGGTGTGCCCCGCATCAGGTCCAGAGCTGGACCTGCGGCCGAGCTCGGTGGCGAAGCCGTGCAAGTAGACGCTCGTCGACTCCGACCACGCGCCGGCAGGCGGTGGGTACGAGGCCGTGGGCTGTATCTCGTTTCTGAGAGCCTCGGGCGAAGCCGACAAGCCAGCCGCCCGCAGCGCCCGCTGTCCCGCCGCATCGCACCGTGCCCTCAACCCGGCGACATCAGCGACAGACCCGCCGTGGGTACGCACGAAGGCCTCGGGGGTCATGCGGTAGAGATCGAGAGCATACTGCAGGCTGGGGCCGGGCCGGGGCGCCCGTGATCGGACCGCCTCGTAGGCATCCATCCCTCGATCGGCATCGCCCGTGGCAAGGGTGGTGGCGGTGCCGGCAGCACCAGCGGCAAGCTCATCCACCGTGGAGGCCCGGACTTCCGGCGCGCGAGGCGCCGCGGGCGGGGTGACCTGGCGCGCAACGACGTAGGCGGCGCACCCCAAGACTACGGAGAGTGCCAGAACCACCAGAACAGTGGCCCATGAGGGTCTGCTGTGGGCGGCCGCGACAGGCTCCGGCGGGACGCCGGGACGGGGCTGGCTCGCCGAGGACCTGCGGGTGGGCGGATGCCACACGGCGGGCTCTCGAGGGGCTTCCGAGATCGTTGGCTGCGCGCCTCCCACAAGGGTCTCGTACGCCGCCCGAAGCTCCAGGAACCGCGCATGGGCCTCCGCCCGGTCGGCCGGGGCGGCGCGGTCGGGATGCAGCTCCTTCGCCAAGCGGCGGTAGGCCCGCCGGACCTCCTTCTGCGGCGCGTCCGCCGAGACGCCTAGGACCAGATGGGCTGGACGCATGGGAGGGCTCCCTCCAAGACACACAACTCGTACTACTACCTTTCCCCGGAATCGGCGATCCGACGCACGCTATCTTCCATGTCCATACTCACGACCAGCATCTCACCCATTACCGACAGGCTGAGCTGCAGGACCCGGCCCACGAGAGCAATGGGGAAGGCCAGGGCCACACCCGCCACCAAGCCGACGAGCAGCCGCACCGCGAAATGCCAGTCCTGGTTCAGGAAGTACACCATCACCGCGAAC
>WJIW01000476.1 GCA_014730065.1 Armatimonadia bacterium
ACCCAGGGCCGTTAGCTCCAGGATCCGCGCTCGCGCCGAGCGGAGCTTGGCGGCGATGCCATCGACTCCGCCGCTCTCGGGCCCCGCGGAGAACTCCGACAGAGCGGCCGACAGCAGCGCTTCCCGCTGCTGGGCGTTGAAGGGCGAGCCCCCACGGGGAAGTGGCAGTCCGCACTCCGCTTGGTAGGTGCTGACCTCAGGATCAAGGCTCATCGGTGCCGATCCGCCTTCCGTCGTGCCGCCGCCGCGACGCCAGGGCCCGTCGCTCGTCGGGGATCGTGGCCAAGGCGGCGGAGGTTGCGCGCCGACCAGGTTGAACTCTCCCTCAGCCGGTGTCCGCTAGGACGCCGACCCCGGAGGTGGTGCTCCCCATGCGGACCCCGCGGCTGATGCTCGCCGCAGCGATACTGCTCACGCTTGGTCTGCAGTCTATCGCTACGGCCGATCCCGTTACCATACGGGAAGTCAAAGTCTACGCCAATTGCCTCTCCGACGGAACGCTGGATGTAAGGCACTCCATCACCTTCACCGAAAACGAAGCCGGGCGTGACCGCATCAGCGAGGTCGGCCCCTTCCACGGCGAAGTGGAGATCCTCGAGGGCCATACCATCGTCCGGGGCGACGACTCGGAGCAGCCGGCGAATCTGGTATGGAACGGGAACTACCTGTCGCCACAGTGGAGTCCCAGCACCCGGCGCGGCGAGACCGTGACCGTCACCATGCACTACCTCGTGGATGCCCTATGCTGGCAGCTCACGGAATCCGACCAGGGCCAGCTCTATGCCTTCGCCTGGCAGCCACCCCAGTGGCCATTTGGCATCGAACGGGAGATCATCCAGCTCATCCTCCCCATCACCATCGATAGCGGCATCACCCAGCCCGAGCAGATCACTCCCGAGGTGGTCGACGAGGCCGGCATCGTCGTCAACGATCCCGACCAGCACGACCAGTTCACTTACTTCCCAACCCCCGACGAGGAGTCGGGGAAGACGTACCTCTCGCTCCATGTGGAGCGCCGGAACGTTCCGGCCCAATCACCCTTCGAGATCGACGACTTCATGATCCCAGCCTCGGCGATCCCCAACCCCACGGAGAAGACCCTGGCCGAGGAGCCCGTATCTCAGGGCGGAGGGCTCGGTGCCCTCGGGGGCGACGGCGGAGGAGGAGGCGGTATCAGCTTCCTCTGGTGCTGCCTGTGCTTCGTGGGGATCATCCTGGGCGGAGTGGTCATCGCCTATGCCACGGGCGCGAATCGGCCCAAGCGGAAGAAGCGCAAGCCCTACAAGGCACCGGAGATCGAGCTGCAGGTCTTCGAGACTGAGGGCCAGGTGCCCGACCTGGATGCCATCGAGGCGGCGCTGCTCATCGGCGACCCCTCCCGGGTCATCATGCTGGTCGTCATGCGGCTAGCCCGGGCCGGCGCGGTGAATGTGCTCAACTTCAAGCCCTTGCAGCTCGAGGTCGTGGCGCCCCACCTGGCCACCGAGGAGTGGGAGCATCGACTCATCGAGGCCGTTCGCGAGGACGGCACCCTCCACCGGGAGGATGTGCCCAAGGTGGTCGACGCCGTGGGTCGCTCGCTCCGGGGCAAGATGTGGCACGCCGATCCCGAGGCCACTCGCCGGCATTACCAGGGCCGCATCGACGAGATCTGGACTACCGCCGAGTCACGCCGCACCGGCCGAGACTTCTGGGACCGGTACATGGATTGGGTCATCATCGACAGCATGTTCGGCCGCCGGTACCACTCCCTGCCCAGCCAGTCGAGTCAGGGCCTGGGCGAGGCCCTGGCCGAGTCGCCCCTGGTGCAGGGCGCAGACTCGGTAGCCACCAGTATCGAGACGTTCGCCTCGGGCGCCGCCGAGCGCATCGAAAGCTCCATCTCCGGCACCGCCGCGCGCATGGAGTCGGGCTTCGGGGATGCCATCGAGCGGGTCGGCGGGATGATGGGCTACGACGCCTGTCACTCGGCCTGCCATAGCGCGTGCCACTCGGCGTGCGTGCATTCCGCCTGCCATAGCGCCTGCGTCCACTCGGCCTGCCACAGCGCATGCCACTCGGCGTGCGTGCACTCGGCCTGTCACTCGGCGTGCGTCTCCTCGTGCGTCAGCAGTTTCTGAGGGGGGAGTAAGCGCTTTGGACAACGCCTCCCCGCCCGCCGTTGCGCCTACGGTCGAGGAGCAGCTCCACGGGCTGGTCGAGTTCGTTCGCAGCACCCGGGAGCATGTGTACCTCCGGGACGCCGATCACACCCTGATCCTCCGGCCCAACAAGATCTTCCGGCTCAACGACACGGCCTGGGAGATCCTCACCGGGTTGTACGCCAACACCGAGAGTCCCGATCCCAGGGGTGTGGCCGCCAAGGTCGCCCACGAGTACGACACCGATACCAGCCAGGTGCTCGGCGACCTCCAGGGCCTCATGGGCACCGTCTCGCGGCTGCTGCGCGATGAGGCGCCGGACGCGGGGTACGTGCGGCGGGTCGGCTTCGGCTCCAAGGAGTTGGAGTGGCCCATCCTGTCGGAGATTGCCCTCACCTACGGCTGCCAGGCCCGCTGCCGGTTCTGCTATGCCAGCGCGCCCGACCGCGAGGCCGATGTGGAGGAGATGAGCCCCGAGGACGTGGAGCGGGTCATCGACATGATCGCCGATGAAGCCCAGTGCCCGTCCCTTTCCTTCTCAGGCGGCGAGCCCACCCTCATCAAGGAGCTACCGCGCTACGTGGCCCGGGCTAAGTCCAAGGGTATCCGGGTCAACGTCATCACCAACGGCATCCGCTGCGCCGATCCCGAGCTGGTGGACCGGCTCGCGGAGGCGGGGCTGGATTCCGCTCAGGTCAGCCTGGAGGGCGGTACGGAGGAGCTGCACGACGACATCGTCGGCCGCCCGGGCTCCTTCGAGCAGACCGTCAGGGGCGTTCGCGAGCTGCGCCGGGCGGGAATCCACACCCACACCAATACCACCATCTGCGGCCTCAACAAACGTCACCTACCCGAGCTGGTGGAGTTCCTCGCCAGGGAGCTGGAATCCGAGTACTTCTCCATGAACATCGTCATCCGAACGGGCGCATCGCTGGGCGATCCCGACATGAACATCACGTACGGCGAGTTGAAGGACCTGGTCCCGCCCGTATTCGATCTGGCCCGCAGTATGGAGATCAAGCCCGTGTGGTACTCGCCCACGCCGCTGTGCCTCTTCAACCCCATGGAGCATGGCGTGTCGTCATCGACCTGCGCCTGCTGCGAGAGCCTGCTCTCGGTCGGTCCGTCGGGCGATGTGCTGCCATGCAGCAGCTTCGAGGAGGGGGTGGGCAACCTGCTCAGCCACGGCTTCGAGCGCGTCTGGCGGGGGGCCCGGGCCCGCTACTGGCGCTCCAAAGCGGCGGCTCCGCCGGGGTGCGCCGAGTGTTCGTACTACACTCTTTGCTATGGCGCCTGCCCGCTGTACTGGGATGATCGAGGCAGCTTCGAGGAGATCGACCACGCCCGGCCGGGTGCCGGGGATGGGCGGGGACGGCCCAACATGGGTGACCGGATCTGGTCCCTGCGGCGGAGGCTGGAGGGCCGGGTCTTCGGCGTGGGCGCACCGAGCACTGACCGTGAGAGGGCACGGAGGGAGTAGGCCATGGCGCGACTCAACATCCACCAGTTCGAGGATTTCATCTCCACCGCCCAGGGCAATGTGGGCGAGCTATACCGCGAAATCGAGGAGGTCCAGGAGGCGCTCAATGACGCCAGGGAGCGCACCCGCCTGGAGCGGCAGGACCTGGTCGAGCGGGCGCGGCGGATGCTCAAGGATAAGCGCGGCTCCCTCGAGCCTGGCTTCGTCTCCGACTGGGATCAGCGCGTCGACACGGAGCACAAGTCGCTGGAAGCTGAATCGAAGGTCCTCCGGGAGCTGATCGAGGAGGAGCAGGGCAAGGCCGATGAGATGCTCGGCGAGGCCGAGGAGATCCGCGACAAGCTCCGCCGGCTGAACCCGGAGCTAGACTCTCGCGAGGAGGCCCTTAAGGCCGACCTGGGCCGGCTGAACCAGGAAGCGGAGCGGCTGGACAATGAGATCGCCCGGCTGGCCAAGTGGTTCGGCCTGCTATTCCGGAAGAAGGCCATCAAGGAGAAGGGCGAGCAGCTCCGCCAGGTCGACAAGAAGATCGACGCCGTGGAGAAGGCGCTGGAGAGCGTACGATCCCAGTGGGAGAGCACATTCCAGAAGGCCACGGAGGACGAGGAGAGCCTGGAGGCCGAGTGGCAGGATACCCAGGAGCGTGTCGCCCGCCTTCGGCAGGACCTGGTCAAGATCGAGTCGGACATGGAGGCCGAGTCCGAGCGGCGGGCCTTGTTCAACATGGTCAAGGGAGCCGAGGAGCCGCCGCCCACGGGCGATGCCGAAATGGATGCCCTGCTGGCGGAGATCGACCGCCTATCGGATGATGTGCTCGATGAGCAGGAGAACGCCCTCCAGGCGGGCTCGGAGATGCTCGGCATGATGTCCGGCCTGGGCGAGGGACTGAATGGCTTCCGGGAGAGCGTGGCCTCGGTGCGGCAGGAGCAGGACGCCCACAGCGAGCTGCCCACCCTTCACGTCGAGGTGCCCGACACCGTGGTCAGCTTCCATGGCTACTGGGATCAGCTCTCGGAGTACATCGTTAACGAGCGCCAGATGGCGGCCCATCCCGCGGCCTTCTGCAAGGCGCTTCGCCAGGTCATCGACGCCCAGCTCACGGGCGACTCCATCGAGCGGATGTTCACGGAGATGGGCGACGCCCTCTCGTCCGCCACCGACCGCTGGAACGCGTAGGGGGCCCCTTACATGAACCCGGGATGTGTCTACGCCCTCCTCATCGCCTGGATCGTCGAGTCCGTTGCCTTCCTGTGCCTCGGCTTCACCATGGCCTTCGCGGCCCTAGGCGATTCGAGCAAGGCGGGCGGCCGCCTTGCTATCGCCGTGGTGCTGGGCGGGTTCGCCCTGGCTCAGATCGTGCCGGCGGCGATCATCCTGACGCGGAAGCTGCGGCTCCGGCCGGACCGAGTCGAGGAGTCGATCCTCAATATGGCCCGGGGCACCGACGGCACCGTCACCCAGAGTGAGGTCGCCGAGTACGTGGGGTTCTCGCCCGAGGAGGCCGCCGACGCCCTCAACCGGATGGCCGCCAAGAACCTGGCCGAGCGCACCGGCCAGACGGAGTGGCTGATCAAGGGCGTGGTGGCCCGGAAGATCCAGCGCGAATGCCCCTATTGCGGGGCCAGCCTGCCCGTGCGTGAGCGGGTCCTGGTGTGTCCCCAGTGCGGCGGCAGCGTGGAGCTGGATCGATCGGAGTGAGCCGCGCGGCTCTGGCGATCGCCCTACTGGCCTGCGTCCTCTCGGGCGCGGCGGGCCTGACTTACGAGCTGCTATGGCTCCGCTGGCTCTCGATCCCCTTCGGGGCATCGGCCCGGGCGGCGGGTCTGGTGCTGTCCGCCTTCTTCCTCGGCTCGGCCTTGGGCGCACGATGGGTGGCGCCGCTGGCCGACCGGCTCCGCTATCCCCTCTTCCTCTACGCCATACTCGAGGTAGGCGTCGGCCTGGGCGCCCTGCTGGTGCCCGCTAGCCGCGACTGGCTGGCGGAAGCCTACCGCCGGGGTGCCGAGAGCTTCGGCCTGGGCACCGGCGAAGCATCCGCGCTGGTGCTCGGACTCGCCTTCCTGACCATGCTCCCCGCCACTGTCGCCATGGGCGCCACGCTGCCGGCGATGATGCGTGGCGCGGAGGATCCCGCCCGTCCGGGTGCTCGGGCGGCGGCCGTCTACGGCGCGAATCTGGTCGGGGCACTGGCAGGGGTCGGGGCCTCGGGCCTCTGGCTGATCCCCTCCCTGGGCGCCACCCGCACCCTCGCCTGGGCCATGATCGCCAGCGCCGTGGCGGCGATGCTGTCCCTCGCCGTGGCACCCCATGCGGCGCGGCGACCGGCACCGCCCATGGAGCGGGACAGTCAGCGCAGTGCTGGGATGCTCCTCGCCATCGCCGCGGGGTCGGGCGGCCTGTTCATCGCCCTGGAGGTGCTATGGACCCGGCTGCTGGCTCAGGTCCTGCAGAACGGTGTCTACACCTTCGCCTCGATCCTGCTGGTCGCTCTCGGCGGCCTGGCGGTGGGATCGTGGATCGCTGCCGTGTTGCTCAGGACGCGACGCCCAGAAGCCGTTCTCTCGGCGGTGCTGGCCCTGACGGGAGTTGCCGTCCTCGCCACGCCCCTGGCCTATGCCTCGGCCACCGGCCAAGAGTTCGTCCGCGCGGGTGCCACGGCGATGGCGTATGTGCTTCGGGTGCTTACCCTCTCGGCCGCGATCATCGGGCCCGCCTGCGTCCTCGGGGGCTTGGCGCTGCCTATGGTGCTGGGGATTCTGGAGCGAGAGGCGGGGGCGAGGGCCCTGGTGCTGGGCAAGGCCCTGGGGTGGAATGCCGTTGCCGCCGCCATCGCTGGGATCGCCGCTGCCGAGCTTCTGCTGCCCGCCCTGGGCCTGAGCCGGAGCATCTACCTCCTGGCCGCCGGGTACGGACTTCTGGCCCTGTGCGCCAGTTGGCGCCTGGTAGTCTCGGGATGGAGCTTGCCCCTGGCGGTGGCGGGCGCATTGGTCTTCCTGGCCGGAGTGTCACTGCCGATGGCAGGGACGGCCAGCTCCGATCCGCGCGTGCTCTTCGAGCGGCACACGCCATCGGGCTTGCTGCGGGTGATGAAGTCCGAAGGCCACCGGGTGCTCACGCTGGACGGCTACTACCGCCTCGGCGGAACCAAAGGGGCCGTGCTCGAGCGGCGACAGATGCACCTTCCCCTCGCCCTACACCCGGGTGCCGAGAGGGTGGCCTGCATCGGTCTGGCCACAGGGATCACTGCGGGAGCCGCCACTGGGTACCCGGTGGAGTCCCTCACCGTCTACGAGATCGTACCCGAGGTGGCCGAAGCTTCGGCGCTATTCCGGCCCGAGAACCGGGATGTGCTATGCGATCCCCGTACCCGGCTCGTACCCGAAGACGGCCGCCTCGCCCTGGAGGCCGAGGACCAGCGCTACGACGTGATCGTCTGCGACCTGGTACTCCCCTGGCAGGAGTCGGCGGGCGCTCTCTACAGCGAGGACTTCTTCGAGGTGGTGGCCCATCGGCTCGAGCCCGGCGGCACCTTCTGGCTCTGGCTCCCCATGTACCAGCTCGCCGAGCGTGAGTACGCGGTCATCGCCCATACCTTTCTCCGGGTGTTTCCCGCTGGGCGCGTGTTTCGAGGTGACGACATTCCGGATAGGCCGATCCTCGCCCTGGTTGGCGGGCCCGATGGCGTGAACCTGGACCAGCCGCTGCCTCGGGCCGCCGATGACCCCATGCTGGCGACGCCGGACGATGTGCTCAGGTACCACGCCGGTCGGCTCAGGGTGCCCGAGGGATGGGATCCACCCGCCAACACCGACGACCGGCCGGTTCTGCCATACCTGGCGGCCGACAGCCGCCGTCGCCGCGACACCTTCACTGGCGATGAGCTGATGCGGTACCTGGAGTCATTGCCCGACTAGGGCCGCCGTGGCTACTGAGCGGGCACGGGACAAGCGGGCAGGGTGATGCTCACGCCGCGCCCACTGATGGTCAGGTCCGCCGGCCGGGCATCCAAGGGCAGTGGGAAGTACACCTCGTACAGATTCAGGTCATCACCGGGCAACAGCCGCCCCGGACGGGAGGTGGCGCTCGGCTCGTACTCGCGACCCGAGGCGTCGGTGAGGGAGAACCCATAGAGGGCCGGGTCGACGGTGTCTTCGGTATCGGTCACGGCGCCAAGACGCAGGGCGAAGATGTCTTGGCCATCGGCCGCGGGAGGCGCCCCGGGCACCAGCTCGCCGCGCACCTGCTCCAGCACTACGAAGGCGATGTCGGCTCGAGGCATGTAGCGTCCCCGCAGTGTCCTCTCGCCCCAGTGGACCGGAAACTCATCGGGAGGGGGAAGCTCCGAAGCGTCGTCCAGGGTGGCCAGGGGCGCTTGTTGTGGCGGCGGGGTCGTATGCCTCGCCCCGACCCGCACCGCAACGGACGTGGCCACGCCGCCGAGGGCGACGGCGGCCAGCAGGCACGCCCAGAAAATCGCTTGCCGGAGGGGGCACTCGTTGGTGGCGCGGATCATGGCCGGAACCTCAGCTCCTCGGACCGCTGCGGAGGGGAATCGCTCTGGAACATGCCGGCCCGTAAGGTGGTACCGAGGCTGGCGCCCGGCGCCAGCTCTCGCTGGGTACCGTTGGCGATGGCGTTGGTGAGAATGGCGGGCCAGGAAGTGAAGGGCTCCAAGGCGACGGTGTACGAGCGACCGTGGAAGGGCGCGCCGGCGGGGGCGTTGCACGCGATCCAATACCAGAGGCACGGGAAGACCTGGGGATCGAACTCCATGCCAAAACCCAGCCCCAGCCGGGTATTGGTAAGGGCGTAGAACCCCTCCTCCATGTCGGTCAGGTAGAACATGTCGCTGGCCACGTCGCCGGGTGCGGGGATCCTCAGAATGTCGATGGGCTCGCCGCTGCGGCCGGGCACCGAGGAGGGCTCGGCGACCACATCGCCCGCGAAGCGGCTCTCGGGATCATCGCCCGGGTGGAGCCGCGCCGTGCGGGCACCCGTCGTCACCACGGTCTCGCCCGAGAGTAGCGGCTCCCCGAAGGCGGGATGGTGGCCCCACATGAACTCCATGGGATGCCGCCCCTCGTTAGTCACCGTCTCGCTGATCTCCAGGCTGGCCGATCCGCGCTCCATGCGCAAAGTCTTGCGCAGAAGAAAGGGCGTCCGCCGCGTGCGCACCGCCAGCTCCGCGGCGACCTGGTCCCGACCGTCCTCCACAATACGGCACTCCCACGGAAGCCCGAAGACCTCGCCATGGAGGCCCAGCTCGGCGCCCCGGTACTCACAGACCCGGCCACCGTTGGGGAAGCACTCCTGCCAGCCGCCCTCGTGGTAATCGGAGAAGTTCCCCTCGGCTCGGGGCCGGGAGGTGATCTGGTCGCCGGGGGCTAGGATGTCGCCCCACGGAGCCTTCCAGAGGGCGTCGATGCCCGTGGGCTTGTGCTCGAAGGTCATGATGTCCGAGCCCTTGTCCAGCAGGATCACGACCCTCAGCGAGTCGTTCTCCATGACCAGGACTCGCTGGCCGCGGTAAGTCCATTCGTCGCTGATGCGGCAGCCGTCGTTGCGCGGTATCGCCTGTCGCATGGGCATTCTCCCTAGAGCTTCATGGGCCCGAAGCAGGGCACCGGCATGTCCCACTCGTCGAGCAGTATGCCTTGGGGGTTCAGGCCGTAGTTGTAGTACAGCTCGGCCCCGTCGGGCAGTGGACCTGCGAACCCCATCATGACCGAGACCCCATCGTCACCGACCCCGCACCACTCCATGAGCAGCGCATCGCCCTCGTACTTCGCGACGAAGCCATAGACTCGCAAGGTGCCAACGAGTCCGCCGGTGACGGACTCGAAGTGCACGGTGACCCGCCGCCGGTCTTCCGATACCTCGACAGCGCCCGGCCTAGGCCCGATCTCGCCCTGGTCCTCGGCGCCGTACGCCACCACATGGGCCGCTCGTGCCATGCGTAGGCCCAGCCTCCTCAGCCCCAGTGCGTCCACGTGGATCTTATCATCGAGGGACAGGTCGGACGCGGCGACCATGGCCGCGGGCGCGATCTTGGGTTCGAGCTGAAGCTGGGCTTGGCGTACGAGGTGCCAGCACCGCTCGGCTTCCGGGGTTGGGTCCTCGTAGAAACGGCCGAGCTGGACATAGATGACGGGCAGGTCCGGCTGATCCAGCTCCGATCGGAGGGAGGCTATGAGGTGGGCTAGCTTCTCTCCGTAGGCCGGGGCGGCCTGGGGGTTGGCGTCGGACTCGCCTTGGTACCAGAGGAGCCCCCGCACCTTTCCACCGACAGCGCGCACCCGGCGGATCATGGAGCCGTACAGGCTTCTGCCGCCCTCACTGAGCAGACCGGGGTCCCACTGGTCGAGACTCGTGCCGCCATGAGAGCAGGCGATCAGGCCGACGGGCACGTCCAGTCGGCGAACCAGCTCCTTACCGAAGCTGATGCCGAGTCCCGCTCCGGTGGTGCGCATGGTGTGCTCCCAGCGGGCCACCTCCTCGCGGTCCTCGACCGCATTCCAGTGAACGGGATCGGCCGCTTCGTTGTACCTACAGAGGGGGTCTCGGGCCACATCCCAGCAGTCATCGTAGTAGAAGGCCGAGACGCTGTCCGAGGGTGGCTCGGCGCCACTGAGCTTCCCGCAGCCATCCATATTCGACTGGCCGGCGAGCACCCAGAGGTCGCCGACCCATATCTGGTCAATGATCGACCACTCGCCCGGTTCGCCCGTGGGAACGAACAACTGGTACGGGCCACCCGTCGGCACGCCGGAGAGCACGCCGTGAACGCGGTCGCCTTCGGAGGTCAGCTCGACCTGGCAGGCGACGGCCTCGCCATTGGGGTGCTTCAGCTCCAGCGTGACGTCCCGGGGCGCGCCTCGGAGGTCGATGGGCAGACTCGCGACATCGGAGTCGTCGCGCTGAATCACCTGGTGGTGCTGGGGGCTAACGATCTCTAGCAAGTGGGGTCTTCCCTCCACACGCAATGGTGCGTGCTGGCTTCCGTAGGCGCAGGCGCGTCCCCTGCCCTGCCTTGGCCTGAGGTTCGGACACCGAATCTTCGCCTTGGGGACGCGAATCCTTGCGCTTGGCCCCTCTGCCGGCGATTCGGTGGCCGGGCCTTGTAGACTCCCAGACTAGTTGGAGGCTTTCATCACAATACACCCACCCATCTGCAGTCCAACCCCGGACGAGACCTGACACCCGTCGATGGAAGCCTCCACCTTCTTCCCCCTACCCGCCGCAAGCAGGCCCCCGCCAGCGACCCGCGAATGCCTCCACACGCCGAAGCGCCTTGGAGGAGATCCTGTTGCGGGTGATCGCTCTGCTCAGCGTGCTTACCCTCGCCCCCGGGGCCGGGGCGGTGGACCTGCCGCCCGACGTGGACCTCTCGACCGACGCCGCCGAGCCCTGGACCTGGCACGGCATACCTACCGGCCCACAGGAGCTGCTCGGCCTAACCATAGCCCTTCCCGCACCGCCGGAGGGCTCGGCGGCGATCCCCGGGCGCGCGGGCGCCGTGTCGCTGGCGGGCGAGGCTTCGACGCTGGTCGCCGTGGTGACTCCGGTCGTCACGCCGCACCTGGCGTCCCTCTCCTACCGCGCTAGCGGCGAATGGCGGTCCGTTCCCGTGGGCGATATGTCCTTGGCGTGGGTGTCGGAGCCGCCCCATGAGCGCTTTCTGCTGATGGCCGTCCTGAAGGCCGACGCGAGCATCGCCGAGGTCCGCCCCGAGGGCTGCTATCTGCTGGCCCTCGAGGCCGTCGATGCCGACCCCCTGGCAGACCCCGACGTCGCGTCTCAGTGGGAGGCGGGGGCCGAGGCGTGGCAAGCTCGGATGGAGTCCCTGGTGCCCGCCTCGTGGCGGATGCGTGAGCTGGTGGATACCATTCCCGGCGGAGCCATCGCCATGCTGCCGCCCCGTAGCGGGGTTCCAGGTATCCTGAGGAAGTTCATGGGCGCGACGAGCCTGGGATCGAAGATCGACGAGCTAACGCCCCGCCAGATGGTCGACCCGGGGCAGTTCTCCGCAGCCCAGTACCCCTTCGCGTTGCAGGTGGGACAAGAGCAGTACCACCGCTCAGTGCTCGCGCCCGACGATGGAGCCGAGGCTCTGCTCCGGTACCTCGAGGAGGGAGGAACGCTGGTCCTAGCCTCCACGGGCCCCTACCCCATGTACTACGCCCTCGATTCCGGCGCGCCGGCTCCCCAGCATGGCGATGCCTTCGTCCACCGGCTCGGCATCCGCGCAACGTTCTCCATGGAGCGGCCGCCGGAGGGACAGGGGATGTCACTGCACCGGGCGGCGCCCGATGCTCTGCCCAGTATGCCCGAGTCCGTGCCCTACCCCACCACGGGCGACCTGCGCATCCGGTGTCTGGGGGCTCCAAACGCTCCGGAGATCACCACGACCCCGCTGGTGGAGCTTCGCGATGCCCAGGGCCAGACGCGAGGCCATGCCGCGGCTCTCTTCGAGCTAGCGAGCGGGGGCCGTGTCATGTTCATCTGGGGCGGGCTGTTGGCCCATCCAAAGACGGGCGATGCAGTCATGGGTGACCTGATCCGCTGGGTCGCCGAGGAGCTGGAGGCGATGCCACGATGACACGCTTACTCGCCCTGGCCCTGGCGACCCTGTGCGGCGCCCCGCTGGCCGCCGACGATCCGCCGGACGTGTTCAGTGTGGACATGGCCCAGTACGTGGAGTGGTCTCAATCGCCCCACGCCGAGCTGCGGGTGTCGGCCCTGCGCAGCTTCGCGTACGTCGCTCATCACTCCGCGGAGTCTCACGTGCTGGCCTTGGCCGCGGACCCCGAGCCCGAGGTGCGCCGCGAGGTCGCCTACGCTCTGGCGCGGGTGGGTAGCACTCAGGCCATCGAGCCGCTTCTGGACCTCACCGAGGATGCCGACGCCGGCGTGCGCAGCCAGGCCCGCACGTCGCTGCGGGTGCTCACTCAGGCCGATGAGCCCACCCGGGAGCTGTGGGAGTCGACGACCCCCGACGCCTACGCCGATGCTCTCATCGAGCAGCTCGCCACCGAGCGCCGGGTCGCTGCCCTGGAGGCCCTCCGGTGCTTCGCCAGGCCCCAGGACGAGCCCGCCATCCTGGCGTTCGTCACCGGCGCCCAGCCGCCGGCCAATGGCGAGGAGCAGGCTCTCGCCATCCGCGTCCTGGAGCGCATCGGTACCGAAGCGGCGCTCCCTTGGCTGGATTCGGTGAGCCAGAGCCAACCCACGGCGGCGTGGGCTCTCGGCGAGATCGGCGGGCCCGCCGCCGAGGAAGCCCTCCTGAAGGGCCTCGGACGGTTCGGCACAGTGAACCCCCAGCACCTGATCAACCTGGACCGGCTCAACAGCACCCGCTGCGGGCCCTTCGCCGCCCTGCTCATCCACGGCTACGGCTGCATCACCTTCCGGAGCGATCCCGAGAACCTAATGTACGACCCCGAGCCCGGACAGCGGGCCTCGACCAACCTGCTGATACGCGCCGGACGGGCCGAGGAGATCGTCGACCTGGTCCTGCGCGAGATGGAAGGCCGAGCCGACGACGCCTCCATTCCCGAGGACCTGAGGCAGTCCATGGTCCGGCTGCGCGAGGAGCTGGCACCGGGCTTCGTGCGCAACGACGGCGTCACCACCTCCCAGCCCATGACGGCCATGTCCCATCTGGTGCGGGACCGCTCTCTGGCGCCCCGCATCATCCCCCTGCTCGACCACGACGCCTACGTGGCCCGGGTCTACGCCGCTATGGCCCTCGGCCGCTTGCGTGCCATCGAAGCGCTGCCCGCGATCACGGCGATCATCGACGAGGGGTACCCCTTCGCCGATGCCACGACCGCCGTCTCGGGCAAGCACTTCGGCGATAGCCAGTCGATCCGGTGGCGTGGGTTCCTGTGCATGGCCCTGGGCCGGATGGGCGGAGAGCGGGCCCGGGTCTTCCTCGAGGAGAGGGCAACCGACCCGAGCGAGTACCGGGACATCCGCTTCGGCGCCGTGGTCGGCTTGGGCTTCATCGGCTCCGAGGCATCGGTACCCGCCCTGAGGCGGGTCGCCGATGAGGACATCGTCTGGCGGACACGGGTCGAGGCGGAGAGGGTGCTCCACGAGATGGAGCTGGGGATCGCAGGATAGGCTTCCGGAAGGGCGGAACGGGTTCCTGAGCCTGGCGTCCAATGGGCGATGACCACCATGCCACGCGAAGGGGACTTGCCGCCATGAAGCTCACGCTCGCGCTGCTCGCCGCCGCTCTTCTGATCCTCCCCGCCCTCGGTCAGGAAGCCACCGTTCGGGTCGCCGCCACTGGGTCGGCGTCGGTACGGGTGGGTGGCGAGGAGATCATGAGCGTCTCGCCCGGCCTGTACCTCCATCCATGGCAGGGGCGGAGCTTCTCCGCTCCCACGGATCAGGAGGACCTGGGCAGTGTTCTCACGCTGGAGGACGGCCGGGTGGTGTGTAAGGCCGGGGTGGAGAGCCTCGCCGAGGGCCTTCGGCTAAGCTACGCCATGACGCCCAGCACCGATCTGCGGGTCAACAGTGTGCACATGTCCTTCACCTTGCCGACGAGCCTGTGGGTGGGTGCCGAGTGGAGCACTGGGGATTCCGAAGGCACCATCCCCGCGGCCTTCGAGCAGGGCCAGCCCGCGAGCGGGATCACGAACCTGGCAATATCGCGGCCCGGCGGGCCCAGAGTCGTCTTCGACTCGACCGAGGGCCATCCCATCCTGCTTCAGGACAACCGCCAGTGGAACTCGGACAATCTCGAGGTACGCGTCGGCCCTCAGAACGGCGATGGCATCGACTGGGCCGCGGGCGATACCGTGACCGTCATCGTGGAGGTGGATCTCGGAATGCCGACGGAGATCGAGCGCGACCAGCCCGTTACTCTGGAGGCGTCGGAGGAATGGGTGCCCTTCGAGAACCGCATGGAGATCGTACCCGGCTCGGCACTGGACTGGAGCCACATGGAGCTGGCCGACGGGCCGGCGGGCAAGTACGGACCGGTGGTTGTGGGCGAGTCAGGGCACTTCGAGTTCGCCGACCGACCCGGCGAGCCGGTACGCTTCTATGGCGTGAACCTGTGCTTCGGCGCGTGCTACCCCACCCACGAGCAGGCCGACCAGCTCGCGACGCGGCTTCGCTCCCTCGGCTACAACTCGGTGCGCATCCACCACTACGAGCGGGATCTCATCGACCAGGGCGCCGATGATAGCCTGACCTTCCGCCAGGACCAGCTAGATCGCTTCGACTACCTCATGGCGGCGTGCAAGCGCGAGGGACTCTACGTGACGACGGACGTGTACGTCTCCCGGCCGGTGAAGCGCGCCGAGATCTTCGGCGCGGGGGAGGGCAACATCGCTCAGGATGAGTTCAAGATGCTCGTGCTGGTCAGCGAGGCGGCCTTCCAGAATCTGGCGGAGTTCGCCCGGAGGTTCTTCGGGCACGTAAACCCGTACACCGGAATGTCCCTAGCCGAGGACCCCCTACTGGCCACACTCGTGGTTGTGAACGAGGGCAATGGCGGGAACTTCGTCGGCGGCCTAGAAGGCCAGGTCAGGGAGGCGTGGCAGCAGCGCTGGAACGAGTGGCTCCTGGAGCGGTACGGCAATCGGGAGGCCCTCGCGAACGCCTGGGGCGACGCCTTGGGCGCCGGCGAGGATCCGGCCCAGGGCACCGTCACGCCGACTGGCAACGGCGATAAGCGGCAAGTCGATCAGTTCCAGTTCATCTGCCAGATGCACCTCCGGCTCTTCGAGCGGATGCGCGCAGTCCTCCAGGACGAGCTGGGATGCCAGGCTCTCCTCACCGACCAGAACGGCTGGACCGAGCCCCTGGCGAACCAGGTGCTGCGGGGCGAGTACGACTTCGTCGACTCCCATATGTACTGGGACCATCCGAGCTTCCTGGAAAACCCCTGGCAGCTCCCCACCCGAGGCTGGAGTGAGGGACGCAGCGCCGTGGCCGCGGGCGGGGCCGGAGCCCGGGACCGGGCGATGGTCCGTATCCTGGGCAAGCCCTTCACCATCAGCGAGTTCAACTACGTGGTGCCCAACGCCCATCGGGCCGAGGGCGGCCTGCTCATGGGCGCCGCCGCGGCCATTCAAGACTGGGACGGCCTGTACCGCTTCAGCTACAGCCACCAGCAGGAGCGCACCTTCGAGCCCATGGGGCTGTCCTTCTTCGACCTGGCCAGTGACGCCATCAACCAATCGGCCGACCGGCTCGCCCTCGCCCTGTTCCTACGCGGGGATCTCCCTCCCGCCGAGCCGCTGGTCGCCATGAGCGTGGCCGGCGATCTGCTCACCGCGGACTTGGAGTCCATGCCTCGGGTCGATGGTCCGCTGACCAACCTGGCCTACACGGCGAAGGTCGGCACCGCGCTGCCCGGCTCGACGGGCGATGCCGACGTGGTTTTCGGGGCGATCGACCCATCGGCTAACGAGGGCGTCCCCGCCGAAGTTGGGCCGAGGCACTCCGAGGCCATGGACGCGGCACTGAAGGCCCTCCGGGACTCGGGCGCACTGCCGGCTGGCAATCTGTCCGATCCCGCGTCACGCTGGTGGCAGTCGCCGGGCGGCGAACTGCTCATCAACGGCGAGAGCGGGGTGGCCACGCTGGATTCGGAGCGGACCGCGGCCATCTTCCGGGCCACGGCGGGCTCGGTGGACGCGGGAGGGATGTACGCCGAGACCCACGGCTCGGGCGGCATGGTATGGGCCACATCGGTGGACGGGGCGCCGCTGGTCGCAAGTGACCGGATTCTGGTGTCCCATCTCACGGAGATCCTGAGCTCAGGCATGCGGTTCGCCGAGCTGGACCGAGTGACGCTCCAGGACTGGGGCGGGCTGCCGCTACTGGTCAAGCGAGATCCGGCTACGGTCTCCTTGACTCTGGATGAGCCCGGTGCATACGCCGTATACGCCCTGGCGACGGATGGCGAGCGACTGGGCGAAGTGGCGGCCACCACGGCCGACGGCCGCCTGACCTTCACCGCCGATCCCGGCGCCTTCGAGACGGGATGCATCTACTACGAGATCGCCAGATAAGCTGCGTCATGAGAGGACGTGCACTTGGTCGAAAGATACTGCCGGATATTCGTTGCATTGCTCGTGGTCGCCGCTGTCGCGGCGTCGATCCCCTGTTACGGTGATGGAGGTCTGGTGATGAGCCAACCGGGCACGAGCGGTACCGGGCCGGCCAGTCTGCCGGGCCTGGGTTCCATGGCGCTGCTGGACGGCTGGGAGACCCGCAGCGTGAGCGCCGAGAACCCCACGGGCGAGAAGGGCAAGGGGGGGATGGCCGTCCCCGATCCGGCTCGCGCCACCTCCGCCGTCTGGACCACCGCCGCCGACGAGCTGGGGCAGGGCTGGAAAGTGCGGCCCTTCCTGCCCATCAAGTCGGGCGAGACGGCGGTACTCATGGACGTGGAGGGCCCGGGCATCATCCAGCACATCTGGATGGTTGAGGGCCTGCGGCGCGGCCATGTGCTGCGCTTCTACTGGGATGGAGAAGAGACCCCTTCCATCGAGGTGCCGGCCCCCGACTTCTTCGCCGTGGGCCATGAGCGGTTCGCGCCGGTCGACTCGGCCATGGTCGCCGTCAACCCCGCCAATGCGCTCAACTCCTACTGGCCCATGCCCTTCCACGAGCGAGCCAGAGTGACGCTGACCAACGAGGAGGCCGAGGACCACCTTGGCGTGGCGTACCAGATCACCTACGCCTTAGGACCGGTGCCCCCCAATGCCGCCACCTTCCACGCCCAATGGCGGCGCGCGTCTACCGAGGAGG
>WJIW01000477.1 GCA_014730065.1 Armatimonadia bacterium
CGATGATGCCTTCGCATCCTTGCTCGCCTTCGATGCCACCGGCGTCTCCGGTGCTGCTGGCGGCGGCGATGCGGGAGGCGGCGATGCGGGCGGCACGACCCCGCGCCGGGCAGGTTCCTTCCCCTTGCCGAGCCAGACCGCGCGGCGAAGGAGGAGCCCCAGGCTCAGACCTCCTGACATGGGCCCATCGCGAGATCGGACACTCCGGTCTCGCGGGAGACCGTGAACGCGAGGCGAAGGGTCGTCCCAGGAATGCGGACACGCGCGTCGGTGAGCTGCTCGCAGAGGGCAGCGATCGCCCGCGTGCGGCGAGGGGCGCTGAGCGGATCGAGGGTCACGAGAAGCACGTCACCTTCGACCCTCAGGCTGCCTGATGACCTGAACGCCTCGCGCAGGAGGGCGCGCCCCTCGTCGCCGTTCCTGCGGTAGTGCGGTTCGAGCGCGTGGAGCAGCGAGGTCTCGGCTCGGCAGACGGCCATCTTGACGCTGTTCATGAAGTGCTTGTGCTCGACTTCGAGGCGCACGGCCTCGTCCTCCATGGCCTCCGATACCGACACACGCTTGGGGAGCTTCTTCCGCCGCGCGAGGAGCTTGTCGATGTCCTGGCGGATCTTGGCCAGCTTCTGCCTGGTCTTCCCATGGGCGATCTTGAAGCCACGGACCGTCGGCCGACGGCTCTCCTCGTTCGCGTCTGCGGCGCGTCCGAGTTGGGCCTCGACCTCGGTGGCCTCCTTGCGGAGACGGCGGATCTGCTTGTCGAGCTTCTTCCACTGCGGGTTCGGCACCGTGCGCTCCGGATCCTCCGCCTCGACGCCGTATGAGTCGAGCGCGTCCAGGGCGAACTCCTCGCGGGCGTACTTGAAGAAGTTCTCCTGGCGCCACCGCTCCCCGAGGCGGAACACGAGCTCGACGTCGCTGACATCCCGGCGGCTGGTGACGAGCGCGATCTGATGGCCGTCCTCTTCTTGACGAACGACCTGCCGGAACTCCATGCCCACCTTCAGGCGGACGACTCCGTCGCGGAGCATGTAGCTGACCTTCCGGCCATCGATCTCTTCGGTGCGCTCGATGAAGTCCGCGGCCGGGTAGCGCGGGTACTTGCCCTTCCGGTAGGTCAGGAAGTCGTGCCCCTCTTCCACGATCCGTTTGAAGAGCTTGGGGCTCCAGCCGCCACGGTCGAAGACGAACGTGATGCGGGTGTCCTCGGGCAGGACATCGCCTCGCCGGAGCTCTTCGATGATCGGCAGCAGCTGCTGGGTAAGCGACTGGGACGCCTCGCCCGTGACCACGAAGATGGGCTGCCCGTTGAGATCGTTGATCCAGAAGTCGGTCACTGCCGGGAGGGCGAGCCGCTTCCGCGTGCTGTAGGCCTTCGATACCTCGCGCTTGCCATGGTAGATCCGGGTGTGCCCATCTACGTAGAGGAAGCCGATGGCATCGGGGTCCGCCTCGGCGAGGTACTTGGCGAACCAGAGCATGAACTCGTGAGCCTTACCTTGGTCGGCGATCTCTCGGAGGCGGCGCCGTAGCGTCTTGACCTCAGGTGCCCGGTCCAGGCCCAGCAGGCGGCCGAGCGCGGTCGGAGATACGCCGGTCAGTTGCTCTGCACGCCTGCAGCGAAGCACGAGCATGAACGCAACCGTCATGATCGTGTGCCGCAACCCGTAGAAGCCGTTCTTCAGCTGTCCGTAGATCTGCTCGACTCCCTGGAAGAAGCCAGTCGAAACGAGCGCGGGGAGGATCAGCAGAGCCCCGACGAACCGCAGGCCGTCGCCCGAAACGAAGCGGACCTGGGCCTCGTCCAGCTTGCCAAACCGTGCGAACACCCGCTCCACGGTTCGGTCGAGGTCGTCCTCCGTCGTCTCCGGGTGAGGTGAACTCGGCATGAAGGCGGAGACGTCCTGGGCGTTCGACTCCCTCTGGGCGGCGGCGCTGACTTCGAGCTCCCCTTCACAGGTCGGAGGCCGTTGCTCTCCGTCACCGTCCTCATCGTGGGCCACGGAAGCCAGCCCGGAGTCCGGCGCCTCTTCTCCATCATCATCGACCACGCAGTCCGGCGCCTCTTTGCCACCGCCGTCTCCGGGGCTGGCCAGTGCGCACGGCATCGAGTCGCTCTCGGGAGCAGCTTCGACATGCACCGAACTGCCCGACTCAGCCAGCGGGGCGTCGGGGGAATAGGGTACGTCCTCCTCATCCTCCAACGTGGTCGGCTGCACCGAACCATGAGCAGGCAGCAAGGTTCGCTGGGCAGGCTTCACCGTCGGGGACGGCATCCCCTTGAGCACGCGCCTCACCGTCCGCTCGTCAACGCCAAGCTTCCTCGCGATCGCTCTCTTCGACAGACCCGCCCGCCTGAGGTTCTTGGCCCGCGCCTGCAGATCGGGCGTCGCCTTGCTCGGCCCCTTCGGCCCGGCCTTGCCCGGCACCGCCGCACGGATGCCACCCTCCGCGAGGCGTCTCCGGTACCGGTAGAGCGTATCGTGCTTGATACCCAAGCCGCGTTCGACTTCGACGCCCTTCGCCAAGCCGGCGAGGAGCAAGTTCGCCCCTACGATGCGCCGATCGACCGGGTTGTCTGCCGCGAAGCGGTGCCACGGAGAGCCATGCACCCAGACGACGCAGAGGCCATCCACCTCCTCAACAACAACGGCATCATTGAGGCGCCTTCGAGTGCGCGGAGAGTCGGTGTCAGGTAGCGACGCAGGCGGGAACAGGGTGGCGTTGATCATCCCCCCAGACTACCCGCAGCCACCGACGGATCGTCCGATCGATTTCGCCGCGCCCCCGGCGCTTCGCAGCCCGCAGATCGGGCGCTGGGCGCCGCCATGTCAGGAGGTCTGAGGCTTGGAGTTCGTGTGAGCTCCGCTTGATCTTGACCCGCATCTTTGGGGGCACATAGGCACCCTTGTAGATCGAAGAGCATGGAGCCGCGTCCATCCTCTCGAGTTGGTTCGTGATGCCCCCGCACTTGAAGAGCGCCTCGGCGTAGCGCGAGGCCTCCTGGATAATACGTCCCCATGAAGGACACAGAACTACGCCACTGACTATCGACATCTGCATGGACCCGAGAAACTGCATGCTGCGAAATAGCATGGTGTTACCAGGGATCGACGCATTGCCACTCACCACCAACCCACACCAGTCCCCACTCGCAAGCCACGCCGTGAGATCCCCCGAGATGCTCACCCGGTGGACGGTGTAGCCCCCCTCGGAGCTCACCAC
>WJIW01000478.1 GCA_014730065.1 Armatimonadia bacterium
GCCACGATGAGGACAGGCAGGGGCGGCCAGTCCGACGGCACATCCCGGTCGAGGAGGAGGAGCGCCCCGCCGCCCTTTTGGGCGAGCACGGCGTCGGCGGCCTCCCGGTCGGCGGGGTCGAGCTGGCTCAGCACCCGCTCCGCGTAGGTGTTGTCGCCGCCCTCGCGCAGGGCGATGCGGAAGGAAGTCCCGAGGTTCAGGTCTCGGTTGAAGTCGTCGGGCGGCGGCATCAGGGAGTCCTCGACGGGGAGCGACTCCCGGCGAGGCCAGTCGCAGTCGTCGTAGCTGGGGGTGACGGGCACGCCGCAGCGGACGAGGGCCTGCTGAAGCAGGCCGCAGGCCTTGGCCGCGGCCTCGCCATGGCCGGTAACAATGTTGGTCATGCCGAGGGCGACGGAGCACCCGTCGTCGAAGTTGATCCAGGCCGACCCCGAGAGATCGATCCACTGATGCGCCCGCCGGGCTCCGCAGTCGGAGTAGTTCCGCCACTGATGGAACCGGTAGTCCAGCTTGCCACGGGACTTCCGCTTGACCGTGGCGCCGAAGCGCTCCTCGAAGACGGGCTCGGCGCCCTCGACGGTCGTCGGGAAGGTGACCACGAAAAGGTCATGCTCGCCCTGGTAGTCGAGGAGCCGGGTCTCGAAGTCGATGCGCGGCACTCCGTCGTATAGCCGGACGATCTGCTCGCGTCCGCAGTCCTTCATCTCGCCCTTGACCACCAGACGCTGGCCGACCGGACCTCGGTACGCGGTGACCCGGGCAGCGTACTCCCTACCCCTTCGCTTGGGGCCCGTGGTGTAGCACTCCCAGCCGGGCTCCCTGCGATCGGGCTTCTCCTCCAGGGCGACCAGCTCATTGCCGAAGCCCTTGTCGGTGTCGATCACCTCTCGCTTGGCCTTCTTGTCGTAGATGCTGACGAGTCCGCCATGGGACGGATCGGCGGTGACTCGGTAGAACTCGTTCTCGATGGTGGTTCCCGGGACGCTCTCCTCCCGCGGGGGCTCGGTGGCCTTGGGGGCGACCTCGTAGGTGGCGTACCCGATGCCAGGGACCTTCTCGGGCTGGAACAGGATCTCGGCGGCGAGGAGGAGCCCGTCCTCGGACCGCTCGTCGGTCACGAGCTGGGCGGGCACCTTGCCATTGGGGCCGGTTACCTCGAATCCACGGGTGGGCTTCTCGAAGTCCACCCGCACCTTGACGGGCTCGGCCCGGGACCAATTCAGTGTGTTGAACACCACGAGCTGCCGGCCACCGGGCATGAGGGAGCTGGTGTCCACAGCCTCGGCAAGGGCCGTGCCGGCCCGCCAGAGCACCTCGCTGGATAGCTCCAAGGCCTCGCGGTAGCCCAGCATGAGGTCCAGGTAGGCGCGGTCACAGCAGGGGCCCGTGATACCGTCGTGATGCTGATTGTAGAGCACCTGGCGCCAGGCCTTGTCCAGAGCCCGATCGGGGTAGTCGGCCCCGAGCACCCAGGCGAAGGTGGCGAGCTTCTCGGCGGAGATGAGGGTGTTCTCCGCCAGCCGGTTCGCGATCTTGAACTCGATGCGGGAGAGAGCCGTCCCCTGGTGGTGCCACTCGTAGTCCCGGGCCGTGGTGGGTATCCGTGCCCGGTCCTGCTTGATGTCGTCCAGGGTCTCATCGAGCCACATCTCGTGGCCCTTGCCCGATACGATGATGCGATGGTCGCCGTCGGCGAGGGCCTTGCATCGGCCGGCGAACCACGATGAGGGGGGCTTGAAGTCGGTGGCATCGAGGCGGCAATCGGAGGACAGGCCCAGGCTCTCGATCTCCTCGTAGAAGGCGTCGATCAGGTCGAAGAACCGCTGCGGCTCCCAAGCATCGAATGAGTAAGCCATCCGCTTGAACAGGAAAGGCCTGCCATCCAGGGCCAGGTGGTTGAACACCGCCAGCGCGCCGCGGATGTCCTTGGACCAGATGCACGCATCGAACCGGGTCTTCCGGAGGATCTGGCCGAGCTGAGCCGAGTGGCCGAACACGTCCCAAGGCATGTAGATGCGGGGCTTGTCCCCGAGCTGGCCTTCGTGGAATAGGCGCCCGTACAGGATGTTCCGCACGATGCCCTCGCCGGAGATGACGGCCTCGGTGGGCTGACTGTGGGAGCCGCCCGTACCCACGCGCTTCTGGCGGATCAGCCGGCGTAGCTCATCCCGCGTCTCGGGATGGATGTCCAGGTAGGGCTTCATGTAGGTCAGCTCGTGGAGGAAGACGCCATAGGCCGGATCGGCCCGGCATATCTGTAGGTTCTGGTCCATATCACCCAGGAGTGCGACGGCGTAGTCCCGCTGATCCTCGAGCCACACCACATCGGAGTGGAAGCCCGGTACGAGATACGTGGTCCGCTTCGGCATATGTGTTCATCCCCACGGAGCGTCGTTATTCCCAGCTCCAGGGGCGGACGTTCGCGAGACGAGAGAGAGCACCTGCAAGGGGTTCGCGGTGTACTCCGGCTCGGCACAAGCGCGGCGGGACCGGGTGGCGCGAGGCAGGTCTCGCTTGCCGATCAGCATTCGGGTCTCTGGGCGGAAGGGAGTGGGTTAGGCGTCGCCTGGGGCGCCCGCCTTCTCCTTCTCCTTCGGCTTCCGCCGGCCGCCTCGTCCGTGGGTCCCGGCCTTCTTCGCCTGATCGTGCTGGAGGTGGCAGCGCTTGTACTTCTTGCCGCTGCCGCACCAGCAGGCGTCGTTGCGACCGGGAGCGTCGTAGCGGGCGGGAAACAGCGACCTCAATAGCTTACTGATGCCTCCACTGGCCATCGAGGATCACCATCCAATGGAAGATGATTCGCCGCCAGCCACGGACCCTCCTCTAGACTGGTTACCCCCGGGGTGGCACACTGTTGGAGGGATGACTGGCCCACAGGCGCACTATAATCGAGACCGCAGACCGACCCAGGCGGCTGGCCCTAATCGGGGGAGCCGCCTTTCTCGTCTATATGAGGAGGATGAAGAATGGGAGTCGTACCGGACGCACTGAAGTCCGTGAGCAAGGAGCTGGCCTTGGCCGGCGAGAGCC
>WJIW01000479.1 GCA_014730065.1 Armatimonadia bacterium
GAGTCTCCTCGGCCGGCGGGGCCGTCGCAGGACCCCCGGCGGGAGGTGGGGTCTCCTCGGCCGGTGGGGCCGTTGCCGGGCCCTCGGCGGGCGGGGCTCCGCCCTCTACAGGGGGCGCTTCCTCGGCCGGGGGTGCCGGCGCGACACCGGCCGAGACCTCGCTGATCTCGACCACATTGCCGCCGCCCTGAACCGAGAGCACCTCGAGCTTCACCTGAACCGCCTCGGTGGGGGGGAACTGGATCGTCTTGGGGTCCTTGCCTGGGTCCAGCGTCTCCCGAGCGACCTCTACCGGGGCGGCCTCGGGCGACGGGATGACGTGCACGACGACATCCTTGGGCCAGAAGGTGCCCGCCAGGTCGGGGTAGCCGGTGTAGGGGTTGATCGTGATGCCGCTGATGGTCGCCGGCGCGCCTGCGGGCGCGAAGGTGATCCACTGGGGCATGGCTCCATCGGGTGCCGAGCGCCAGCACTTCGCCGTCAGGCCAGCCTGGCCGTCCACCAGGGCATCCGTGGAGTAGTACGCGCCCGGGTCGCTGCTCGAGACATCGACCACCGTGGCCGGTGTCTGGGCCATCACGCCCGCGCATATGATACCTACGATCACGCACACCCACGCCGCGCGAAGGGTCTGCATCTCTCTCACCTTCCCCGAGACAGTAGCGAATCGGGCCCCATCGGTTTTGAGCACCGGGGCCGAATACCGTATTGTACTCCATTGGATACGACACGGCCAACGGACCGGATGTTCCGGCCCACGGCAAAAGGGGAGCCCGCCGTGACTCGCCTGGTGCTTGTGAGACATGGTCGCACCGCCTACAACGTCGAACGTAGGTTTCAGGGGTGCCGCGATATTCCCTTGGACGAAGTGGGCCGGAGCCAGGCCCGGGCCCTCGCCTCCGAGCTAACCGGTGAGTCCTTCGACCGCGTTCTGTCCAGCGACCTGAGCCGGGCCCACGCCACCGCGGCTGAGATCGCTGATGCGCTGGGCCTGGCCGTGGAGACCGAGCGGCGCCTGCGCGAGTGCGGGTATGGCGAGTGGGAGGGCAGAACGCTAGTCGAGGTGCGGGCAGAGCGTGCCCAGGAGTATGCCGACTGGCTGGAGAACTCGGTCCCCGCGCCCGGGGGAGAGCCCTACCCCTCGGTGCGGGAGCGGGTCGGCAGTCTTGCCGATGAGCTGGTGGCCACCCATCCCGACTCGGACCTGCTCCTGGTGAGCCACTCGGGAGCCATCAAGATGCTGATCGGCCATTGTCTGGGCATTGACATCGCCGCCTGCCGACGTTTCTACCTAACCGAGGGTGGGCATTGTGAGGTACAACACTCCGTTGAGCTGGGATGGCGACTGAACTACCTCAACCGAGTGCCTCGAGGGGGAGGCGACTGATGAAGCCGGGCCGGGCGTTCTGGGTCGCTAGGGTCACGGGCCTCGCTGCACTGATGGTCTTTGGGGCATGCCCCGTTCTGGCCGAGACGGTGGAGGTGGCTGCACCCGACGAGATCGGAGGCCGGGTGGTCGCCGGCCCGCTGACCCCCAGCGGCTTCGAGCCCACCCTCGAGCAGGCGGTGGAGCCGGGCGGTGCCGTCGAAGTGGAGCTACCCGACGAGGTGCCGCCCCGGTACCTGCTGTGCTTCCATGCCAGCGATGAGCGGATATGGCGCACCGTTCTGCTGCCCGAGGACCGCCAGGAGTGTAACAGCCGGTACGGCCTCACCGCCGCCGACCTCTACGAGCCAGCCGAGGTTACGGTGGTCGTCAACCGGCCGGCGTGGGGCCGCATCTACATGGTGGATGTGCTGCTGCGGGAGGCCGACGATGTGTCCCGCTCCATGCAGCTCGAAGCCACGGACGAGCGCATGGCCATCGAGCTCGACGACGTTCGGCCGGGCATCGTGCAAGTCTACGCCATCTCCGATACGGGTCTGGAGGCCACGGACATGTTCCGGGCCGAGGCCGGCGAGTCGACGATCCGGCACCTGACCCTACTGCGGGAGGCGACGGCGCCCACCGAAGGGACTCCCCTGTTCGGTGGAGGCGGCGACGTGTCGTCGGATCTGTACACGGCGGTGTCCGTGGCAGTCTTCGGACTTGTCGTCCTCATTTGGCTCGTAGTGGGTGGGAGCTTCCCCCTCGTCTGGAGCTTCTTCGGGCTCAGGCAGGGCCTTAGCCGGGGAGTGCTGAGCATCACCGCTGCCATCATCGGCATCCTTCTCCTGGGTAACGGGATCGCCATGTTCCTCCTCCAGCAGGTGCGATACATGCCGCTGGTCTCGGCGATGGCGGCGGCCCAGCTCGTGCTCCTCAGCACCTGCCTGCTGGCCTACGTGAGCCGCAGGGCATGGACTCGATCGCTGGCGATACTGGGTCTGGTCTTCACCATGGTCGCCTCTCTAGCGTTTCTGCCCACCTTCGCCTTCGAGGGAGACGACGCCGACATCGGCATATGGCTCACCCGGGTCGAGGTGGTACTGGTGTGCGTTGCCAGCATCGCCCTCATCATCAGCGTCATGGTCGACCGGCGCCGCCGGGCACCCTCGGAGGCTTCCCGCGACACTTGCCCCACTTGTGGCCAGACGCCCGATCCCGTGAGCGGACGCTGTGGCTGCCCGCCCCTCGAGGTTGGCGAGCCAGGGCCCCGCATCGCCCGGCTATCGGTACTCCACGCCGATGGCACCAGGGCCGACCTGAGCTTGGGGCCCAAGACGCTGATCGGCTCTGCCCCCGAGTGCGACGTGCCTCTAAGGGACGAGCCGGCTGCCGAGGAGAGGCACGCGGTGATCGAGGATCGCGAAGGCGTGGTCTACGTCCGGGACCTGGGCACCCGCGCCGGGACGCTGGTCAACGGCGTTGCCGCCGCGGAGCAGGAGCTGAGCGATGGCGACGAGCTGTGCATCGGCGAGACCTTCATGTTCGTAGAGCTTGTGGAGCCGGCTTCGAGGGACGCCTGAGGTCCGGGAAGGAGCTACGTCTCGGTGAGGGAGTTCGCTGCATCCATGCTGCGTATCGCGCTGGTGACGGTGGGGGGGACCACCGGCATGGCTCTCGGGCTGGTCGTGGCCGGGCGCGGCGGACCGGGCTGGGCGAGCACTGGGCTGGTGCTTCTCGGGTTGGCGCCCGGCATCACCCTGGGCCTACTCGTGGGCGAGGCCGTTTGCGGCGGGCGTGGGCGTGGGTGGAGCGGATGGCTGGCCAGCCTGGGATACTCCATGGCCGGCGGGCTCGCCGCCAGCATCGCCGCGGGTGCCCTGCTGGCGGTCGCCGGCACGCGGGATGAGGCGGCCCTGGTAACTGAGCCACCCCGCAACCCGGCGATCATCGCCGTGGCCTGCGACATGGCGGCCACGATCCTCGCGGGAAGCTTGACGGCGGCCATCGCCGCCGCAGCGTCCCTGGGAGTGCCGCGGCTGCGTGGCCGGCGCGGCACGCTGCTCTGGGGCGGCGCCCTGGGTGGCGGATTCGGGGCTCTGCTATACGAGCTACTGCTCTTCTTCTTGCCTCGGTGGCAGCGCGGTGTAGGGGGCCTTACCCCGCCCGCCGATCCCGCCCTGCTCGCCGGCTCCTGGCTCTGCCTAATGGTGGGCGTGGGGGTGATCCTGGCCGATCGGCTGGGAATGGTAGCGACCTTCCGCAGGGGCGGCCGGCTGGCAGCCGTGCATGCCGGCGAGAGCTTCATCGGCGCATCACCTCTGTGCGACACGGTGCTCTCGGGCCCGGGTGTGCGGCCCGTGCATCTGCGCGCCACATGCGCGGGGAAGGCCCTTACGGTCACCGCCCTGGAGGGCGCGGCCATGGAGGTCAATGGAGACCCGACGAGCGAGTGCGAGCTGGCCGATGGGGATGAGCTGCGCCTGGGAGCCTCGACCTTCTACGTGGCCTACAACTACCTGCGGGTGCGCGGGGATGATGTGCAGCGACGGGCCCGCTCGGCGGACGATCATCTCCCGCCCGCACGCGAGGGAGTGCAGCTCGTGGCCGTCGAAGGACCCATGCTGGGTGAGATCCTGGAGATCCCCGAGGGACTCTCGGTACTCGGCTCGGGGGACGACGCGGACCTCCGCCTCCCGGGCGAGGGCATCGCAGGCCGGCACGCCACCATCGTCCGCTCGGGCGCCCGGGTGCGCATCACCGACGAGGAGGACACCACGGGCATCCAGGTGAACGGCGAGCGGGTCGAGACGGCGGCATTGGAAGCCGGCGCCAAGGTGGCCGTGGGCGAGCACCTGCTCCTGGCGGTGTTTGGTGGGGAGCGGCCGGAGACGGACGAGGAGTGACCGCGCTGATTGCCTCAGCGCCTAGGGCCCGGCTCGGGACGGGACGTGGCTGGCGAAGGCCGAAGGGCATGCAGCCGGCCTCCGCGACGCTGCTGTGAGGAGAGAGGCATGGCTGAGCTTATCGCCGAGGGGTTTGAGGCACACCCGGGGCCGGGCCGTATGCTCGCCGGTGCCGTTGCGTCGGGCAAGGTGGCTCACGCGTACCTCTTCGTCGGCCCCGTCGGCGTCGGCAAGCGGGATGCCGCCCGGGCCTTTGGACGCCTGGCTTCGTGCCACCGGCCGGCGGAGCGACAGGGCGTGCTCGGCCCCTGCGGTGCCTGCCCTTCTTGCGAGCGTCCCTTCGCTCCGGACCGGCACCACGACCTGATGGTAGTGGACCCGGCCGAGAAGGAGAGCCGGGTCGCCGTCGAAGGGCCGGGCTCGGGCAAGGAGACGCCCCTCATCGACCGGCTACGCCACGCCCAGGAGTTCGTAGCCATCCGGCCGGTCCTCGCGCCGGTGAAGTGCCTCATCCTGCTGGGCATGGACGCCCTCCAGGACGTGCATATGAACGCGATCCTGAAGACCATCGAGGAGCCGCCAGCCCATGCCATGGTCTTGCTGACGGCAGCCAATGCCTCCAGCGTGCTACCCACCATCCTCTCCCGGTGTCAGCGCGTGGATCTGTCACCTGCGCCGCCCGAGCGGATCCTGGCGACAATGGGGCGAGACGACGAAGCGGCGCGGTTGGCCGCGCTGCTCTCGGGCGGGCGCCCCGCCGTGGCCCGGAGGCTCATGGACGCCGAGGACCTGGACACCATGGTCCGGGGGCTCGCCGACCTACGGCAGCTAGCCATGGCCGGCGATCCCCTGAGC